>NZ_VRVA01000049.1:0-39311 GCF_008039945.1 Methylobacterium sp. WL64 | reverse complement strand
GGGGCAGCGCGACGCTTCAGGGTTTCACGCGTGTCGCGCGCCTTCCGGACACGGCGCTCCCCTCTCCCGACCCTCGCTGACGCGAGGCCCACCCTCCCCCGCAGAGGGGGGAGGGAGGCGTCGGCGGTGTAGGCGCCCAAAACCCTCACGCCGCGCTCGCCTCCGGGTGCGCCGCGTCCCACTCGCGCAGGGCCTGGGCGTCGCGGGGGGTGACGTCCGGGTAGTCCGGGTCGCCGCCCACCGTCGGGGTGACCCGCCAGGAGCGGACGCATTTGCGCCCCTCGGCCAGGGTCGGCACCACGGCCACGCCGCGCACCTCGTCGAGCCGGAACGCCTCCGCCGGGCCCTCACCGGCCTCCACCGTGATCGCGGAGGTGATGCAGGTGTCGGCGAAGTCGCAGCCCTCCAGGGCGGCGAGCAGCTCCGGGTCCGCAACGTAGACAGTCGGGGCCGCCTCCAGGCTCGCGCCGATGCGCTTGGCCGCGCGCTCGATCTCCAGGGCGCCGGTCACGGCCCGGCGCACCTTCCGGATTTTCTGCCAGCGCTCCGCCAGGGTGGGGTCGAGCCAGGCCGCAGGCGTCTCCGGCAGGGTCTGCAGGTGGACCGAGCCGTCGGCGGACGGGTAGCGGTCGAGCCAGGCCTCCTCCGCCGTGAAGGCGAGCACCGGCGCCAGCCAGACCACCACGCGGCGGAAGGTCTCGTCGATCACCTGTAGGGCCGCCCGGCGGGTCACCGACGAGATCGGGTCGCAGTACAGCGCGTCCTTACGCACGTCGAAGTAGAACGACGACAGGTCGCCGGTCATGAAGCCGTTGAGCAGGGCGACGACCCGTTTGGTGTCGTAGGTCGCGTAGGCCTCACGGATCTCGCCGTCGAGCTCGGCCAGCCGGTGCAGGATCAGCCGCTCCAGCTCCGGCATATTTTGGAACGCGACGTCATCCCCCTGGATCCGATGCGCCAGGGAGCCGAGCATCCAGCGCAGGGAGTTCCTGAGCTTCCGGTAGGTCTCCGCGAACGTCTTGATGATCTCCGGGCCGATCCGCAGGTCGTCGGTGTAGTCGGAGGCGGCGACCCACAGGCGCAGGATGTCGGCGCCCGAATCCTTGATGATGCTCTGCGGCGCGACGACGTTGCCCTTCGACTTCGACATCTTCAGGCCCTTGCCGTCGAGCACGAAGCCGTGGGTCAGGACGATGTCGTAGGGCGCCCGGCCGCGGGTGCCGGAGGATTCGAGCAGCGAGGACTGGAACCAGCCCCGGTGCTGGTCGGAGCCCTCCAGGTACATCACCCGGTCCTGGCCGCCGTCGCGGACGCGCCGCACGCCGGCGAGCGCCGGGAACGCCTCCGGATCGTCCAGCACGAAGGCATGGGTTGAGCCGGAATCGAACCAGACGTCGAGGACGTCCGTCACCTTCTCGTAGGCGGCCGGGTCGTGGTCCGGGGCCAGGAAGCGCTGCGCCGCGTCGTCCCGGAACCAGGCATCGGCGCCCTCTTCCTTGAAGGCGTCGCGGATCCGGGCGTTGACGCCTTCGTCCTTGAGGATCTCGCCGCTCTCCCGGTGGACGAACACGGTGATCGGCACGCCCCAGGCGCGCTGGCGCGAGACCACCCAGTCGGGCCGGTTGCCGACCATGCCGTTGATGCGGTTTTTTCCTTGGGGCGGCACCCACTGGGTCTCTTCGATGCTCTGGAGCGCGACCTCCCGCAGCGAGCGGTTGCCCAGGCTGTCCACCGGACGGTCCATGGCGATGAACCATTGCGGGGTGTTCCGAAAAATCACCGGCTTCTTGGAGCGCCAGGAATGCGGGTACTGGTGGCGCAGCACGCCGCGGGCGACCAGCGCCCCGACCTCGGTGAGCGCGGCGATGACCGCCTTGTTGGCGTCGCCCTTCTCGCCCTTGTCGGTGAGCACCCGGGTGCCCTCGAAGCCCGGCGCGGCCTTGGTCAGGGCGCCGTCCGCATCCACCGTGTAGGGGATCGCGGGGTCGATGCCGCGCTCCTGCAGCAGCCGGCCGCTGGACATCCAGAGATCGAAATCCTCGCGGCCGTGGCTTGGCGCCGTGTGGACGAAGCCGGTGCCGGATTCGTCGGTCACGTGGTCGCCGTCGAGCATCGGCACGGCGAAGTCGTAGCCGCGGCCGGCGAGCGGATGCGCCAGGGTGAGGCCGGACAGCGTCTCCGGCCGCACGTCGGCGACGCGCTCGAACGCCTCGACCCGGGCCGCCTTGAACACGGTGGCGGCCAGGCTGTCGGCCAGCAGGTAGGTCTGCCCGGGGGTCGCCCAGTTCTCGGCCGGCGCCTGCGTGACGCGGTAGAGCCCGTAGGCGATTTTTTTGGAGTACGCGACGGCGCGGTTGCCCGGCATGGTCCAGGGGGTGGTCGTCCAGATCACCACCCGGGCACTCTTGAGCGCGTCGTTGTTCGGATCGGTCGGCGCGGGACCTGGGACTATGTCTTCAGCCAGAACTGCGCCGCCAAGATCGCGGATCGGAAACGCACAAAAAATCGTGTCGCTGACATGCTCCTCGTACTCGACCTCGGCCTCGGCCAGCGCGGTCTTCTCGACCACCGACCACATCACCGGCTTGGAGCCGCGATAGAGCTGGCCGCTCATCGAGAACTTCATCAGCTCGTCGGCGATCACCGCCTCGGCCGGGTAGGCCATGGTCGCGTAGGGATGGTCCCAGTCGCCGGTGACGCCGAGGCGCTTGAACTCCGCCCGCTGGACGTCGAGCCAGTGGGCCGCGAAGGTCCGGCATTCCTGCCGGAACTCGATCACCGGCACGTCGTCCTTGTTGCGGCCCTTGGCGCGGTACTGCTCCTCGATCTTCCACTCGATCGGCAGGCCGTGGCAATCCCAGCCCGGGACGTAGTTGGCGTCGAGGCCGAGGGCGCCGGCCGAGCGCACCATCACGTCCTTCAGGATCTTGTTGAGCGCCGTGCCGATATGGATGTTGCCGTTGGCGTAGGGCGGCCCGTCGTGCAGCACGAAGCGCGGCCGGCCCGAAGCGGCGGCGCGGATCTTCCCGTAGAGGTCGATCGCGGCCCAGCGCTCCAGCAGCAGCGGCTCCCGGGTCGGCAGGCCGGCGCGCATCGGAAACTCGGTGCGCGGCAGGAACAGGGTCTTGGAATAGTCGCGGGCAGCCGCGGTCTCGGGGGTGGTCATCGGATCTCGCATCGGCGGTCGGGCCGGCGGCAATGGGCCGGCAAGGGCAGGGCGGGCGGCAGCAGGATCCCGGACTTCCGCGCGGCCTCGCCGAAGCGGGCACTCATTTACGCGGAGGCCGGGCCAATAATTCGAAGCCTGCGGCCCAGGCCGCGAAGAGCATGCGAAGCGAACATGACCCGTTCTCTAGCAGCGGCCCCTTCCCGATGCCAGCGGGCGGCCCTGCGATGCCTGATGAGACCTTTCGGCGCTTGAACCGTTGACCGGTACGTCCTCCGCGACGCGCACGTCGCGGAACTCGTCCCGAACGACGACCAGGAGTTGACCATGAAGAAGCTGATGATCGCCGCCCTCGCCCTCGCCCCGCTGGCCTTCGCGACCGGCGCCGAGGCCCAGGGCACGGCCAGGGGCGCCCAGCGCGGCGTCGAGGACGGCTCGGCTGCGGCCGGCCCGGTCGGCGGCGTCGTGGGCGGCGCGGTGGGCGCGGCCACCGGCACCGTCGGCGGCGTGCTCGGCACCGATCCGGATCCGGCCCGCCGCGCCCGCGAGAACCGCCGCGAGGAGCGCATGGACCGCCAGGAGCGCATGGGCCGCTAAAGCCCCGCCTCGGACATCGGTCGGTCGCCCTCAGGCGGCCGGCCTGTCCCGCCGGATCGTCTCCTGCGCCAGGAGATAGAGGCCGGAGCCGACCACGATCATGGCGCCGGCGACCGTCCAGCGGCTCGGCACGTCGCCGAACAGCAGGAAGCCCAGCGTCACGGACCACAGCAGCTGCGTATAGATGAACGGCGCCAGCACGTTGGCCGGCGCGCGGGCATGCGCCATCACCAGCAGCCAGTGCCCGAGCGTGCCGAACAGCGCGACCCCGATCAGCAACGCCCAATGGGTCAGGCTCGCCGGGTTCGTCCAGATCCAGGGCAGGAGCGGCGCCATCAGCGCCAAGCCCGCCAGCCCGGTGTAGAACATGGTGGTGGCGGTGGAATCGTAGGCCGCGAGCTTGCGCGTGATGATCGCGTAGAAGGCGTAGACCACGACGTTGGCCACGCACAGCAGGGCGGCCGGGTGCATCCCGCCGAGGCCCGGGCGGACGATCACCAGCACGCCCAGGAACCCGACGCCGATCGCGGCCATCCGGGCCCGCGACGACCATTCGCCGAGCAGTGGCCCGGCCAGCAGCGCCACCGTGAGCGGGGCGGCGAACTGGATCGAGATCGTCTCGGCAAGCTGCAGGTAGCGCAGGGCCAGGAAGTTCAGGGCCGTGGAGGCGAACAGCAGCAGCGAGCGCACGATCTGCAGCGTCAGCCGCCGGCTCTTCACCACCCCGGGCGTGCGCACCGGGTTGATGAACAGCGAGATCATCGCGACGCTGGCGGCGTAGCGCATGAAGGTGGTGACCAGCGGGTCGACCTCGGCCCGCGCCAGCGTCTTGGCGCAGGCGTCGAGGCTCGCGAAGAAGGCGACCGCGCCGCACATCAAGGCGATGCCGACGATCCGCCGGCGGTGCGCGAGGTCGGGTGACGGGACCGCACGCGCGGAGGCCCTGTCGTTGGCGACGGATGTCGCGACCTGCGTGCTCATGCCTGCTAAATCTCGGTGGAGGCCTGCTTATCTGCCACGCGTGCACCCGCGGCGGCACCCGCCGCCGCGCAGGGGAACCATGCAGCCGGCACGGCGTCGGGCGCCGATGCCGGGCTCAGCGCTTGGCCGCGACCTTGTCGGCGGCCGCCGTCTTCGTCGCCGTCTTGGCGACCTTGGCTTTCGCCGGGGCCGCTCCGGCGATCAGCGCGGCCAGATGCCCCTGGTCCAGGCCCGCGGCCGGAGCCGGCACGGGGGCCGGCGCGAGGGCGGCCGCGCTCGCGGGCCGGCGCGGCTCGATCGAGCCGGTCGCGGCTGGATCGGGCAAGCTGGCAAAGGCCGCGATCGGACTCGCGGGGGTGGATTCGCGCTGCACGCGCAACGTCCAATGGGCGGCGGTCGAGAGAGCGGCGATCCCGAGGATCGCCTTGATGCCGCCGGTGAGCAGGGCTCGCATGGTGGTCAGGCCCGAAAGAACGCGGTTACGCCGGACCGGATCCCGGCCCTATCGCATCATCGCGCGGGAGCGTGAACGAAGCTGCAACCGCCTGGCGTTGCATCGTCCCGGATCGGGGCAGGGCGCCGGATCGGGCGAGGCGTCGGATCGGGCTGCCCGGATGCCGCCGCGGGCACCTGTCGACGCCGATAGCGAACGGAAATCTTTGTGGGCCTTGCGCCGAGCCCGCGGTTCCTGTTCCCCGCGCTCCCGACACTCCTGCAGCGACTCGGCCCACTGAGCCTCACAGGATTGGTCCAGAGAACTGGTCCGAACCACCCCGTCACTGCCGGCCCCGCTACCATGCAGGCCCGAGCGGGCTCGCGAAACCTTCAGGCGCATCGGCCGCGGGAGACCGCCCGTGTAGAGAATGGCAGCCAAGCCGGCAACAGAGCGACGGCCGATTCGGCGCCCCCGCGGCGATCAGCGCGCCACAGCGGCCGCGGCGAAGCGCATCAGCGCGGCGATCTCGGTGTCCTCCGACCCCGCGGCCAGGCGCGCGTAAAGATCGGCAAAACCTGAAAACACCTGTCGCCCAGCCGCGTCCGGCCCGAGGAAATCGGCGATCTCGCCCATCTCGGGTGCCCAGCGATAGGCCTTCGGCGCCATGTCGGGCAGGGCCTTGGCGAACCGGGCGAGCAGCGCCGGCTCGTTCTCGGCGAGCTCGTCGAGCAGCGCGGCGCCGGCGCCGGCGCCGGCACGCTCGGCCGCCAGGACCATGAGGGCGGCCAGCGCCGTCAGGCCCTTGTTGAGGCCGGCATAGCTCATCTTGAGGCTGGAGGCCGCGCCGACCGGCCCGGGGCAGACGCGCAGGTCCAGCCCGAACGCGCGCAGGGCCATCGCCGGCGCGGTATCGTCCCCGGACACGTAGACGCGGGGCCCCGTGCTGCCGGGCTTCGGCGGCAGGCCCAGGATCGCCCCGTCGAGGAAGGGCGCGCCCGTCGCCGCAACGATCCCAGCGATGCGCCCGACCGTGTCCGGACTGACGGCGTTGGCGTCGATGTAGACCGGCTTGCGCCGCGCCGCCGTGAGTACGGAGGCGAGGCGGTGAGCCAAGGCCTCCGCGTCGGCGGGCGGCACGATCGACAGCAGGATGTCGGCGGCCGCGAGGTCGGCCAGATCGGCATCGACCAGGCCGGCGGCCTCGGCGCGTGCCCGGCTCGCCGCGCTGCGCCCCGCGAGCGCGGTCAGCACGCGGGCGCCGTGCTCGACCAGCCGCGCCCCGATGGCGCTGCCCATGGCGCCAGGGGCGATCACCGCGATGGTGGGCATGGGAGGCTCCGAAAATGCGCTGCCGGGACAATGGTAGCCGGCGCGCTCACGATGTCATCACGTGCTCCACGATCCGGGATCGCCTTTACGATCACACGGCACGCCGATAATCTTCCAAGCATGGCCCAACGTGCAGAGCATCCGCCCGAGCAGCCCAGGCATTGGCGCCTCCAGGACGCCAAGAGCCGGTTTGGCGAACTCGTTCGGCGAGTCAGGAGCGATGGCCCGCAGCATGTGACTGTCCAAGGCCGGGAGGCCGTCGTCGTGATCTCCGCTGAGGAGTTCCGTCGGCTCACCGGACCTGCGACGGGCCAGTCGCTCATCGATGCGCTGCAAGCCTCACCCCACCGGGACATCGATCTTGAGCCCGAATCTGTGGTGATGCCGGTTCGCGATGTCGGCTTGTGACTCGCTGGCTGCTCGATACCAACGTCCTGTCTGAGTTACGCCGTCCGCGACCCGAGCAGAGGGTCGTGGCCTTCGTCGCCGCCCAACTGCTCGACGCCCTCTTCGTGAGCTGCGTAACGCTCGCAGAACTCCGCTTCGGGATCGAGCGGCTCGCTGACGGAGCCCGTCGGACGGACCTGGCCGATTGGCTCGCGCACCGGCTCAGGCCGATGTTCGAGCGACGCATCTTGCCCCTCGACGAAGACGTGATCGTGCACTGGCGATTTCTGGTCGAAGAGGGCCGGCAACGCGGGCACACGTTCTCGCAGCCGGACCTGCTGATCGCCGCAACGGCCCTGGATGCAGGACTGACACTAGCCACGAGAAACACCTCGGACTTCGCGCAGACCGGCGTCCCGATCTTCAATCCATGGACCGACCCGCTCCCTTGAGTCTTGCGTAGGCGCGGGACTTACCGCAGCGAGCCGCAGAACCGCTGGATGCGCCGGCAGGCCTCCTCCAGCACGGCGTTGGAGGTGGCGTACGAAATGCGCAGGTTCGGGCCGAGCCCGAAGGCCGAGCCGTGCACGGCGGCCACGCCCTCGGCCTGGAGCAGCTCGGTGACGAAATCCTCGTCGGTCTCGATGGTCTTGCCGGATTCGGTCTTCTTGCCGATCAACGCCGCGCAGGACGGGTAGACGTAGAAGGCGCCCTCCGGCGTCGGGCAGGTCAGGCCGTTGGTCTGGTTGAGCATCGACACGACGAGGTCGCGCCGGCCCTGGAACGCCGCCCGGAACTTCGCCAGGTGGTCCTGGGGGCCGTCGAGGGCAGCCACGGCCGCCCATTGCGCGATCGTGCTCGCCCCGGAGGTCTGCTGGCCCTGGACGAAATCCATCGCCTTGATCAGCGTCTCCGGCCCGGCCGCGTAGCCGATCCGCCAGCCGGTCATGGCGTAGCCCTTCGAGACGCCGTTCATGGTCAGCGTGCGCGCGATCAGCTGCGGCTCGACCTGGGCCGGGGTGACGAAGGCGAAGTCGCCGTAGGTCAGGTGCTCGTAGATATCGTCGGTCAGGATGTGGACGTCGGGATAGCGCAGCAGCACGTCGGTGAGCGCCTTCATCTCGTCGCGCGTGTAGGCGGCCCCGGATGGGTTCGACGGCGAGTTGAGGACAATCCACTTGGTCTTGGGCGTCAGGACCCGGTCGAGCTCTTCGGCCTGAAGTTTGAAGCCGTGCTCCATGTCGGTGTCGGCGAAGACCGGCGTGCCGCCGCAGAGCCCGACCATCTCGGGGTAGGACACCCAGTAGGGGCGGGGGATCACCACCTCGTCGCCGGGGTTCAGGGTCGCCAGGAAGGCGTTGTAGAGCACCTGCTTGCCGCCGGTACCCACGATGGTCTGCGAGACCTTGTAGTCGAGCCCGTTCTCACGCTTGAACTTGCGCACGATCGCCTCGCGCAGGGGCGCGATGCCCGAGACCGGCGGGTAGCGGGTCTCGTTGCGGTGGATCGCCTCGATCGCGGCCTGCTTGATGTGGTCCGGCGTGTCGAAATCCGGCTCGCCCACCGACAGGCTGATGACGTCGACGCCGGAGGCCTTCAGGTCCCGGGCCTTCTGGGTCATCACGATGGTCGCGGACGGCTTCACCCGCGAGAGGACGTCGGCGAGGAGAGCCATGATGTGTCGATCTCCGTGAGGGCGAGGCGATCTCGGGCGCCCGCGATGCGGCCGGGACCCTAGGCCGACGGTGCGGTGCGGACAAGGCTGCGCGGCAGCCCGGTTTTCATGCTAGGATCGTGCCGATCCGAAGAGGCCGAGTGAAGAGGCCGAGTCATGCCACCCGCCGAGACGATCAGCGTCACGCTGCCTCCCGAAACGGTCCGCACCCTGCGCGAGCGCGTCGAGGCCGGCGAATACGCCTCGCTCGGCGAGGTTTTAGAGGACGCGGTGCAGGCTTGGCAGAGCCGGCGCCAGGAGGATGCCGAACGTCTCGACGCGATGCGCGCCCGAATCCGCCGCTCCCTCGACGACCCGCGGCCGCCGCTGAGCGTCGAGGAGGTCCGAGCTCACATCAAGGCCCTTCATGCCGAGACCGTGAAGGCCCACCGGAATGCGACGCCTTAGGATCGTCTTCCGTGCGGAAGCCGAGTTCGATCTGCTGCAGATCTACCGTTGGGTCTACGAGGCGAGCCGCAACCCGAGCGTTGCCGACCGGTTTCTGGACCGGCTCGTCAGCCGCTGTGAACGTGTCGGCGACGCACCCCATGGTGCTCGCCCGCGCGACGATTTGGAGCCCGGGTTGCGGACGGTATCGTTCGAACGATCCGCTGTGATCGCTTATCACGTCAAAGGCGATCGGGTGGAGATCGTCAACGTCTTCTACGGCGGCCGAGACTTCGAGACCCTGTTTCAGGGCGGGGATCAAGCAGGCGGGACGAACTGAGAGCGACCTGCGTCGCGTGCAGCACGGGCATCGGCCCCTCGACCGGCCCTCGCACCGGCCAGCCCGCCTCCCTATCTCCCAACCATGACACCGCTCTCCGTCCTCGACCTCTCCTTCGTCAGCGCCGATTCGACCCCGGCGCAGGCGCTGCACGACACGCTGGCGCTCGCGCGCCACGTCGACGGTCTCGGCTACCGGCGCTACTGGCTGGCCGAGCACCACGCCCTGCCCAACGTGGCGAGCCCGGCCCCCGAGATCATGATCGGCCAGATCGCCGCCGCGACCCGGGTGATCCGGGTTGGATCGGGCGGCATCATGCTGCCGAACCACGCACCGCTGATGGTGGCCGAGCGGTTCCGAGTGCTGGAGGCCCTGTTTCCGGGCCGGATCGACCTCGGCCTCGGGCGCGCGCCCGGCACCGACGGGCTCACCGCCCGGGCCTTGCGCCGCCGGGAGGCGCCCGGCGAGGGGGGCAACGACGACTTCCTCGACCGCCTGCAGGAGTTGCTGTTCTGGGACGGCGGCTTCCCGGAGGGGCACCCGTTCGGGAAGATCCAGGCGAGCCCGTCCGGCGTGCCGCTGCCGCCGATCTTCCTGCTCGGATCGTCCGACTACAGCGCCCAGCTCGCCGGCGACATCGGCTGCGGCTTCGGTTTCGCGCAGCACTTCTCCGGGATGCCGGCCGAGGCCCCGATGCTGGCCTATCGCCGCCTGTTCCGGCCGACGCGGCTGGGCACGCAGCCCCACGCGATCCTCGCGGTGGCGGCGATCTGCGCCGCCACCGACGCGGAGGCCGAGCGCCAGGCCGCGAGCGCCCGCCTGTCGACCCTGCGACGGGAGCGCGGCGAGTACCGGCCGCTGCCGAGCTTGGACGAAGCGCTCGCCTATCCGTATTCCGATGCCGAGCGGGCCCAGATCGAGCGCGGCCGCGACAAGCTGCATGTGGGCGGGCCGGAGACCCTGCGGGCGCGGCTCATGGACCTCGTGGCGCGGACGCAGGCCGACGAACTGATGATCGTCACGGCGATCCCCGACCAGGCGGCGCGGCACGACTCCTATACGCAGCTGGCGCAGGCCTGGGGGCTCGGCACGGTCTCGGAAGCGGCCTGACGGTCAGGAACCCCAATGGGCTAGCCCGATCCCAGGGCTTCGCCCTGGACCCTCAAAAGTCCCGGACCCTGTGGATCCGGGACCTTGGCTTCAGCGCCCCAACAGGCGGCCGAGGCGACCGAGCAGGCCGGGGGCCTTCTCGTCAGGCGGTGCAGCGGAGGCCGCTGGCGCAGCCTCGCCCTTGGGCGCCAGGACCAGCCCGAGCGCTGCGGTGTCGGTCGTCTCGCGGTCGATCAGGATCAGGCTGCCGGTCTCGCGGTTGGCCGCGTAGGCATCCACCGCCACCGGACGGTCGAGGCGCAGGGACACGTCCGCGATGTCGTTGGCGGTAAGGCGCTCGGCCGGGCCCGGCTTGCCGGTCTCGGGATCGATCCGGGAGAAGATCCGCTCGACGGTGGCGTTGACCGTGGCGGTGCCGATCTTGGCGAGCAGGCTCGCCCCCGGCGCCAGTTCGGTCTCGGCCGCCCAGAACAGACGGGCGTCGAAGCTCTCGGCGACCCGCAGGGGCGCGCCGGATGCCGCAATCACCTGCCCGCGGGAGGCGTCGATCTGGTCGGCCAGCACCAGGGTGACCGATTCGTCCTCGCCGGCCTCCGCAAGGTCGCCGTCGGCGGTGTAGACCCGCGCCACCGTCGAGGTCCGGCCGGAGGGCTGGATGGTGACGGCGTCGCCCGGGCGGACCCGGCCGCTGGCGATCCGCCCGCTGTAGCCACGGAACTCGGAATTCGGCCGGTTGACCCATTGGATCGCCATGCGGAACGGGGCGTTGAGCGCCTCCGCGTGCACCGGAACGGTCTCCAAGTAGTCGAGCAGCGTGCCGCCGGTGTGCCAGGGGGTGGCGATGCCGGGCTCCACGACGTTGTCGCCGTTCTTGGCCGAGAGCGGGATCGCCTTGATCTCGGCGAAGTTCAGATCGCGGGCAAACTCGGTGAAGCCCGAGCGGATCGCGTCGAACGTGTCCTGCGACCAGCCGACCAGGTCCATCTTGTTCACCGCCAGAACCACCCGGCGGATGCCCAGCATCGAGACCAGCAGGGCGTGGCGCCGGGTCTGGCGGATCAGGCCCTGCCGGGCGTCGACCAGGATCACCGCCACGTCCGCGGTCGAGGCGCCGGTGGCCATGTTGCGGGTGTACTGCTCGTGACCGGGGGTGTCGGCCACGATGAACGAGCGCTTGTCGGTGGAGAAGAACCGGTAGGCGACGTCGATGGTGATGCCCTGCTCGCGCTCGGCCTGGAGGCCGTCGACGAGCAGCGCCAGGTCCATCTCCTGCCCCTGCGTGCCGTGGCGGCGCGAGTCGCGCTGGAGCGCCGAGATCTGGTCGTCGAAGATCTGCTTGGTGTCGTGCAGCAGCCGGCCGATCAGGGTCGACTTGCCGTCATCCACCGAGCCGCAGGCGATGAAGCGCAGCACGGCCTTGCTCTGGTGGGCGGCCAGGAATGCCTGATAGGTGGCGGCACGGTCGCTGAACGCGGTGGGAGCCTGGTGCACGGTCATCAGAAATACCCCTCCTGCTTCTTGCGCTCCATGGCGCCCGCGCCGTCCTTGTCGATCACCCGGCCCTGGCGCTCCGAGGTGCGCGCCGCCAGCGTCTCGCCGACGATCTCGGGCAGCGTGGCCGCGTCGCTCTCCACCGCGCCGGTGAGCGGGTAGCAGCCGAGCGTCCGGAAGCGGACGAGGCGCTGCTGCGGAACCTCGCCGGGCTCCAGCGGCAGCCTGTCGTCGTCGACCATGATCAGCTGGCCGTCGCGCTCCACCACCGGGCGCTCGGCCGCGAAGTAGAGCGGCACGATCGGGATTTTTTCCTGCTCGATGTAGAGCCAGATATCGAGCTCGGTCCAGTTGGACAGCGGGAACACCCGCAGGGACTCGCCGCGCTTCTTCTTCAGGTTGTAGAGGTGCCAGGGCTCCGCGCGCTGGCGCTTGGGATCCCAGCGGTGCTGCGCGGTGCGCAAGGAGACGATCCGCTCCTTGGCCCGGCTCGCCTCCTCGTCGCGGCGGGCACCGCCGAAGGCCGCGTCGAACTTGTACGTGTCGAGCGCCTGACGGAGCGCCTGGGTCTTCATCACGTCGGTGTGGACCTCGGAGCCGTGGCTCACCGGCCCGATGCCGCGGGCGAGCCCGTCCGGGTTGGTGTGGACCAGGAGGTCGAGGCCGAGCTCCTTCACCCGGGCGTCGCGGAAGGCGATCATCTCGCGGAACTTCCACGTCGTGTCGACGTGGAGCAGCGGGAACGGCAGGGTGCCCGGCGCGAAGGCCTTGAGGGCCAGGTGCAGCAGCACTGAGGAATCCTTGCCGATCGAGTAGAGCATCACCGGGTTTTCGGCCTCGGCGACCGTCTCCCGGAAGATATGGATGCTCTCGGCCTCCAGCCGCTTCAGGTGGCTGAGGCGGTCGGCGGAGGCGGGGGCGCCCGTCGGCACCGCGGCGGCGAGGGCTGCGCTCATCGGGCGAACTCCGGCTGGCGGGTCTTCACGTCTGGGGTGCTCTCGAAGATGGCGGGCTCCTGGCCCGGCTGGATCGACGCGGAGGGCTGCCCGACATGCAGGCCGCACTCCTTCTTCTCTTCCTGCTCCCACCACCAGCGCCCGGCGCGCTCCGGCTCGCCGAGCTTCACGGCGCGGGTGCAGGGGGCGCAGCCGATCGACGGGAAGCCGCGATCGTGCAGGACGTTGTAGGGAATGAAGTTCTCGCGCACGAAGCTGTCGACCTGCGCCCGGGACCAGTCGGCCAGGGGGTTGAGCTTGATCAGTCCGCGGGCGGGATCGAACTCGGCGAGCGGCGTCTCGGCGCGGTTGGCCGACTGGCCGGCGCGCAGGCCGGTGAGCCAGCCGCTCGCGCCGTCGAGGGCGCGGCCGAGCGGCTCGACCTTGCGGAACCCGCAGCAGGCCTGCCGGGCCGCCACCGAGCGCCGGAAGCCGTTGATGCCCTCGTCGCGCACGAAGGCCTCCTCGGCGGTCCGCTCCGGCGCGTAGGCGCCGATCCGGATCCCGTAGGCCGATTCGGTCTCGGCCCAGGTGTCGTAGGCCTCCGGGAACAGCCGGCCGGTATCGAGGGTGACGATCTCGACGCGGCCCTTCGCCAGCCCGGCCATCGCCAGCCCGTGGGTCAGCGCCTGGTCCTCGACGCCGAGGCTCGTGGTGAACACGAGCCGGCCCGGGATCTCGGCGGCAATCAGGTGGAGGCGACCTGGCAGATCGAGCCCGGACAGCCGCTCGGACAGGGACTCGGCCATCGTTCGGTCCGGACGGGTCATCGCGACATGTCCTGAGGTTGGTGCGTGGGATAAGGGCGCGGATCACGCCGCACCCAGTTGTCGTCGGGTCGAAATGTTCGCTATAACGAACGAAGTCAAGGCGGCTCGGGGTGCTTGTCGGGCATATCCGGGTGGCCTGGCGTGCGGTGGCGCACCCCGTTCCTCCGCGCCCGAGACCCCGCACGACAAAAGATTCTTCTCGGCGGCCCTCAGAAACGCCTAAACTCCCCGCGCGCGGCCCAGCGTGGAAGGATCCCACGGAGACGACTTTGGACGCCATCGATCTCAAGATTCTCGCCTTGCTCCAGGCGGACGCGACCCTCTCCATCGCGGCGATCGGCGAGCGCGTCGGCCTGTCTCAGACGCCGTGCTGGAAGCGCATCCAGAAGCTGGAGGCCGACGGCGTGATCGACCGGCGGGTGGCGGTGCTCGACCCGGTCAAGCTCGGCCTCGGCCTCACCGTGTTCGTCTCGATCGAGACCGCGGACCACTCCCAGGAATGGCTGCAGCGCTTCGCTGCGACCATCTCGGCCATGCCGGAGGTGCTGGAATTCTACCGGATGGCCGGCGACGTGGATTATATGTTGCGCGTCGTGGTTGCCGACATGCAGGCCTATGACAGCTTCTACAAGCAGCTTATCGCGGTGCTGCCACTGAAGAACGTCACCTCGCGATTCGCCATGGAGAAGGTGAAGTCCACCACCGCCCTGCCGCTGCCGGCACCCCCGAAAACCGGCCGCCACCTCCCCGGCACCGGTCCGGTCCTCGCCGTGGTTGGAGAATGATCTTCTCTTTTATTGCGGCGCAACGAATGCAATATCCTAGTTCAGGCGCGTTCTGCAAAAAGAACGTTTTCGATTGACACCGGCCTCGTAGGCCACGACATGGTCCCCTGATGGCACGCCAGAATCTCCTTCCGCGCACTGCCCCGTTCGGCGACGGCGAGCGCGCCAGCCTCGATGCCGTGCTCGGCAGCGCGACGCCCGTACAGCGCGCGTGGCTCGCGGGCTTCCTGGCGGGCCTCGACGCCGCCGGAGGGCAGCCGGCCGCCATCCCGGCCGCCCCGCCCAAGGCCGCCGAGCCGCTGACGATCCTCTACGCCAGCGAATCGGGGAACTCCGAGGCGCTGGCCGGCAACGTCGCCAAGCTGGCGCGCAAGCAGGGGTTCAAGCCGAAGGTCGTAGACTTCTCCGACCTCGACCTGGCGAGCCTGCCCAAGGCCGGCAAGCTGATCGCCATCGCGGCGACCTGGGGCGAAGGCGAGCCGCCGGCGCGGGCCGTGCGGGCCTACGGCGAACTGATGGGGGAGGGCGCCCCGCGCATCGACGGCGTCCCCTTCGCCGTCCTGGCGCTGGGCGACACCTCGTATGTCGAGTTCTGCGCCATCGGGAAGGCGCTCGACGCGCGCTTCGAGGCGCTGGGCGGCCAGCGCGCCGCCGAGCGCGCCGACCTCGACCTCGACTTCGAGAAGCCGGCCGCCGACTGGATCAAGAACACCCTCAAGGCCCTCGCCCCGGCGGAGACACCCGACAACGTCGTGGCGGTGGATTTCGCCCGCACCGCCGCCGGCGAGGACGACGAGGCCGAGCCGAGCCGCGAGCCGCTGGTGGTCGAGGTCGTCGAGCACGTGAACCTCAACTCGTCGCGCTCCGACAAGGAGACGATCCACCTGGCGCTGGCCTTCGAGGACGGCGCGCCCGCCTACGAGCCCGGCGATTCGCTCGAGGTCTTCCCCGAGAACGATCCGCAGCTCGTGGACGAGATCCTGAATGCCGCGGGGCTTTCGGAAGACGACGCGCTACGCGGGGCGCTGCTCGCCGAGCGGGACATCACCACGCTGTCGGCCGCCACGATCGAGCGCTTCGCCAAGGCGACCGGCCACGCGGACGCGCAGAAACTGATCGACAGCGGCGAGGCCCGGGCCTGGATCGAGGGGCGGCACCTGATCGACCTGCTCGCGACCTTCCCGGCCACGCTGACGGCCGAGCACCTCAACACCATTACCCGGCCGCTGCCGCCCCGGGCCTACTCGATCGCGTCCTCGCGCAAGGAAGTGGGCGACGAGGTCCACCTCGCCATCGTGGCGGTCCGCTACGAGACCCACGGGCGGACCCGCTCGGGCGTGGCCTCCGTGCATGTGGCCGACCGGATCCGGGACGGCGCCAAGCTGCGGGTGCGGCTGAAGCCGAACCGGCACTTCCGCCTGCCGCAGGATCCGGCCACCGACATCATCATGGTCGGCCCCGGCACCGGCGTCGCCCCGTTCCGCGCCTTCGTGCAGGAGCGCCGCGCCATCGAGGCCCCCGGCCGCGCGTGGCTGTTCTTCGGCGACCGGCACTTCCTGCACGACTTCCTGTACCAGCTGGAATGGCAGGAGGCCCTGGAGGACGGTTCGCTGACGAAGATCGACGTCGCCTTCTCCCGCGACCAGCCGGAGAAGATCTACGTGCAGAACCGCATCACCCACCACGCGCAGGAGCTGGTCTCCTGGCTGGAGGGCGGCGCCCATTTCTACGTCTGCGGCGATGCCAAGAATATGGCCAAGGACGTCCGCGCCGCGGTTGTGCGGGCCTACGAAATCGCCAAATCCCTGAGCCCGGCCGACGCCGAGGCGCAGGTTGCGGCCCTGGAGCGCAGCCACCGCTACCAGCAGGACGTCTACTAGAGCGTATGCCGACGGAGCACGGGTAGATCTGGGTTTCCAAAGGGCATGTCGCGCTTTGGTGGGTTGTCAGGGCGGAGCCCTGATGGATCGGGGCCTAGCCCCACACCGCAGGGCTCCGCCCTGCACCCGCGAAAGGTCTCGGACCTTTTGAAGCCGGACTTTGGGACTATCCCGCCCGCATCGGGGGGCGGAGACGTAGTCGAGACTTTGGAAGTGATCTCATGGACGACCACAGCCCCCGCGACGACGCCGACACCCGGGCCCTGGCGCAGACCCCGGCCGCCCGCGTCTACGAGACTCCGCCCAAGGACCGGCCGATCACCGATGCCGAGGCGGCCCGCGCGGCCCAGCTCGCCGCCAACGAGCACATCAAGATCGCCAGCGGCTACCTCCGCGGCGGCCTCGCCGACGGCCTGCTGAAGCACGCCACCGGGGCGATCTCCGAGGATGACGGGCAGCTCGTGAAGTTCCACGGGATGTACATGCAGGACGACCGCGACCTGCGCCCGGAGCGGACCAAGAAGAAGCTCGACAAGGCCTACAGCTTCATGATCCGCCTGCGCATCGCCGGCGGCGTGATCAGCCCGAAGCAGTGGCTGGTTCTCGACGACATCGCGGTGACGTATGCGGGCAGCGCCCTGCGGGCGACCACGCGCCAGACCTTCCAGTATCACGGCGTGATCAAGTCGAACCTCAAGCGCACGATGGCGGCCATCGACGCGGCCCTGCTCGACACGATCGCGGCCTGCGGCGACGTGAACCGCAACGTCATGGCGGCGACCAACCCGGCTCAGGCGGGCGCCCACAAGGCCGCCCACACCCTCGCCAAGGACATCTCGGACAGCCTGCTGCCGAAGACCAGCGCCTGGCGGGAGATCTGGCTCGACGGCGAGCGCGTGGTCGGCGGCGAGGAGGAGGAGGTCGAGCCGGTCTACGGCCGCACCTACCTGCCGCGGAAGTTCAAGATCGTCGTGGCGGTGCCGCCCTCCAACGAGGTCGACATCTTCGCCCACGATCTCGGCTTCATCGCCATCCTGGACACGAAGAACCAGGTCACCGGCTGGAACGTCACCGTCGGCGGCGGCATGGGCATGACCCATGGCGAGCCCGAGACTTTCCCGCGCACCGCCGACGTGATGGGCTTCGTGCAGTCCGAGGACGCCATCAAGGTCGCCGAGGCCGTGATGACGGTCCAGCGCGACTGGGGCAACCGCAAGAACCGCAAGAACGCCCGGCTCAAGTACACGATCGAGCGCTACGGCCTGGCGGCCTTCCGGGCCGAGGTGGAGACCCGGATCGGCAAGGCGCTCGGCGAGCCGAAGCCCTTCACCTTCACCAACAACGGCGACCGCTTCGGCTGGACCGAGGGCGACGACGGCCGTCATCACCTGACCCTCTACGTACCCTCCGGCCGGATCAAGGATTACGAGGACGGCCCGCAATTCCTCACCGGCCTGCGCGCGATCGCCCAGGTGCACGAGGGCGATTTTCGCCTCACCGCCAACCAGAACGTGATCGTCGCCAACGTGCCGGCGGAGAAGCGCACCGAGATCGAGGCGCTGGTCGATCAGTACGGCATCACCAAGGGCGCGGGCGCGCTCCGGCGCAACTCCATCGCCTGCGTGGCGCTGCCGACCTGCGGCCTCGCGCTGGCCGAGAGCGAGCGCTACCTGCCGGATCTGATGACCGAGCTGGAGCAGAGCCTGGCCACGCACGGGCTCGCCGAGGAGGAGATCACGATCCGCTCCACCGGCTGCCCGAACGGCTGCGCCCGCCCGTTCATCGCCGAGATCGGCCTCGTCGGCCGGGGACCCGAGCGCTACCACCTCTATCTCGGCGCCGCCTTCGACGGCTCGCGCCTGAGCAAGCTCTACAAGGAGGACGTGGCGGCCTCGGACATCCGCGACACCCTGGATCCACTCTTCGCCGACTTCGCCAAGGGCCGGAACCCCGGCGAGCATTTCGGCGACTACCTGATCCGCGCCGGGCACGTCGCCCGGACGATCAACGGGCCGGATTTCCACGACCGGACCGGGGCCCTCAAGCCGGCCGGGCACGCCTGAACCCGGCGCGCCTCCCAGGGCCGGGGCAGCGCCCTTGGCCCCGGGAGGCGCGGCTCGCCTGAGACCGGCTGGCAGAGCCCCGGGCGCGGAGCCGAGTACCGAGTGTCGAGTGACGGGGCATCGCACCGGTCGGACGGCACGATACAACCATCCAGAAACCATACCGACCGACGGCCCGCCCATCCCAGCCTGCGAGAACGAACGTTCATTGACGCGAGAATGAACGTTCATTACGACGGTCAGGCACGCAGGAGTGAGCCATGGCTCTGTCGCTTGAAGGTCGCTGGTCGGATCTGGATGAGGACCGGTTCGACCCGTCCGGAACCGGCGCGGCGCGCCTCCTCGCGACGGTCCGGGCTTTCTGCACCCCGTCGAACCTCACCTTCGCCGCCGTTCTGGTTCTCGCCTGGATGGCGCTGATCAGCTGGACCGGCGCGGGTCCGAAGGGCTGGCAGGCGCGCCTGTGCGCCGACATGAGCCAGACCGCCCAGGCCTGTGCGGCCACCATCCCCGCGAAGGACCAGAGCCGCGTCGCCGCGGTCGCGCAGTTCGCCCCGTGAGCGTGCCGGCCGCCGCCGAGGCGCGCGGCGGCCAGGCCGCGCGGCGCGCGCACATCCTCGACGCCGCCGAAGCCTGCTTTGTGCGCAACGGCTTCCACCGCGCCACGATGCAGGACCTCGCCCGCGAGGCCGCGATGAGCCCGGGCAACTTCTACCGCTACTTCGAGTCCAAGGAGGCCCTGGTCGTCGGGCTGGTCGAGCGCGAGCGCGAGCGCGGCATCCAGCTCGTCGAAGAGATGGGGCACAGCGGCGACCCGCGCGCAGCCTTACTCGACCTCATCGCGCGGTACTTCGTGTCGATCACCCGGGAAGCCGCGGTGCTGCGCATGGAGATCTGGTCGGAAGCCACTCGCAACCCGGCCATCTCCGACCTGACCGCCCGGACCGAGGCGGAGACCCGGGACTGGTTCACCGAAACCTTCTCGGCGCTGGCCACCAGCCCGGATTGCGACCCGGAACGGCTCTACGGGCTGGTCGCCCCGCTGATGAAGGGGATCATCGTCGGCCGCGCGATCCTGCCCGATTACGATCCGGCCCCCGCGGTCGCCCAGCTCCACGCCTTGCTGGCGACCGGGCTCGACGGCCGCCTGCCGCGGGCCGCCCCGGGCACGCCGCGACCGGACCGCTGACCCTCATCGGCGGACGAAACCGCAGGAACCGCCGGACAGGCCCACCCGGATCCGCGCCGGCAGGTTCGCCGACGGCGAAGACGGCACATCCGAGGACGTATCGATCCGGAACGGGCCACCGGGCGCGCTCACGCTGCGCGGCTGCCGGCTCGCGGTGCTGCGCAGCGCGCAGGCCCGGATATCGGTGAGGCGCGTCGCGCCGGGCCAGCCGCGACGGGCGCTCCGGGCGGCCCCCGATCCGAACGGACGGCGGCGGGCGCGAAGGACTCGGACGAAGTGAGCGCGCGCCTGATTCGAAGAGGCCGACAGGCGCGCATGTCGATCTCCGTCCCAGCATGATCCGCATCAACGCCTGGACGTGTATCTTGCCCATTTGCGCACGTTTAAGTCTGCATAATCCGCAAGGTTTAAAACCATTCCAAAGGGATGTGTGACGCACCGGACACGTCCGGTGAGTTCCTGCGGCTCCGAGGCATTCAATTACAATCACGCATTGAATCAGGCTGGCAATCGTACGCACAGACCAGGGCGCCTCGACGCGATGATCTTCTTAAGAATGACTCGAAACTATGCCTCAAGGCCGATCGATCCGCGCCGTCGTCGCAACTTTGGACCGCAATTGCGCAACCAATAAGCGATACGGGCTGGTTTTTACTCTGCTTGCGGCATCGACGACTGTCGCCCACGCACAATCCAGCCCGGTCCAGGATGAGGTCGTCCTCTCGGAACTGAGCGTCACCGGCACGGGCCCCGCGGTCGAGCGGGCGGACGGGCCGGTCGTCGGCTATCGCGCCACGCGCTCGGCGACCGCGACCAAGACCGACACGCCTCTGCGGGACTCGCCGCAATCGATCACCGTCGTCCCGCGCCAGGTGATCACGGACCAGCAGGACCTGCGCCTGACCGATGCCGTCACCAATGTCAGCAACGTCACGCCCGGCAGCACCGTACAGGGCCGCTCGCAGAACTACGTCATCCGCGGTTTCGCCACGCAGCTCTTCGCCGTCGACGGCATCCTGACCAATCCGGCGATCAACTTCTATCCGGTGGAGCGCGACCTCGCGAATGCCGAACGGGTCGAGGTGATCAAGGGGCCGGCCTCGGTGCTGTTCGGTCGGGGCGACCCGGGCGGAGTCGTCAACATCGTCACCCGCAGGCCGACCCTGGAGCCGACCGCGGACGCGAGCGTCCAGGGCGGCAGCTTCGGCTTCCGGCGGTTCCAGGGCTCGGTTTCGAGCGCGATCCCGTCCATCGACGGGCTGGCCGCCCGCCTCACCGTCGCCGCGCAGGAGGACCCGACCTTCCGCAATATCGGGGACAACACCAACCGGCGCGTCTTCATCGCGCCGGCGCTGAGCTGGACGCCGAGCGCCGACACGAGGATCTACATCAACGCGGAGGCCACCAGCCAGCGCACCCAGTACGACGAGGGGCTCATCGCGTTCCGCGGACGCGTGCCGCTGGACAACATCCGCCGCTACTACGGCGAGCCGTCCTCGCGCTATTACGGCGAGGTCAACGGGATCACGATGCGGGCCGAACACGACGTCAACGAGAACCTGACGCTGCGGCAAGTCATCAACGGGCAATGGGGGGCGTTCAACCTGTTCACGGCCCGTGCCACCGGGGTGAACAACGCCGGGACCCAGGTCACGCGGCGCGACGCCTCGGTCGATTCGCATTTCGCAGCCGTGGATACGCAGACCGAAGCGGTGATGAAGTTCGACACGCTCGGATTCTCCCACACCGCCCTCGTGGGGTTCGAGTACACCAACGGCTTCCGCCACCCCTATTCCCAGCAGGGCACCTACACCCCGGTCAGCTTCCTCAACCCGGTCTTCGGCGGCACGCCCGGAGCTCTCTCGCTCCAGCAAGACCTGAAGCAGAGGCTCGAACTGTTCGGGTTCTACCTGCAGGACCAGATCGCACTCACGCCCCAGTTGCAGCTCGTGCTCGGCGCCCGGTTCGATCTCGGCACCCAATATTATTTCGCCCGCGTACCGGGCTCGAAGACCCAGCCGCCGGAGCAGGAGTTGTTCGGCGCCTCGCCGCGCGTCGGCCTGATCTATCGGCCGTTCGAGCCGCTGACGGTCTATGCCAGCTACGCCACGTCCTTCGCGCCGCAGACCGCGAACGTCCTCAACGTCGTCAACCCGGCGCCCGAGACGGGCGAGCAGCTCGAGGTCGGAACCCGCATCGACATCAGCCCCGACCTGACCCTGAGCGCGGCCGCCTTCCGGATCACCCGGGACAACGTCGCCGGCAACGACCCCGTCAACACCGGCTTCTCGGTGATCACCGGCCAGCAGCGTTCGGAGGGCGTCGAGGCGGACCTGGCCGGCGAGATCCTTCCGGGCTGGAAGGTCATCGGCGGCGTCGGCTATCTCGATGCGCGGATCACCAAGGACAGGGTCTTCGCGGTCGGCAACCGCCTCGTGGGCGCGCCGGCCTTCAGCGGCAGCGTGTGGACGACGTACGATGTCCAGGCCGGCTCCCTGCGCGGTCTCGGGCTCGGCATCGGCGTCACCCATGTCGGCCAGCGCTTCGGCGACCTCAACAACAGCTACAAGGTCGGGGCGTACAATCGGGTCGACGCAGCCGTGTACTACGACATCGACGCGCATTACCGGTTCGCGGTCAACATCCGGAACCTGACGAATGCACGCTACATCGAGCAGCCGTTCAATCAGTTCAACAACACCCCCGGCGCGCCCTTCACCGTACTGGCAACGATCACCGCGCGGATGTGAGGGAGACCGGCCGAAGTCAGGGCTCCAGAAGGTCCAAGACCTTGTGCGGGTCCAGGTCAGAGCCCTGAGGGCGGGCGAAGCCCGGCTGCCTCAGGGGGCCCGCCCCTGAACGCCGTCAAAGGGCTGAGCCCTTTGGGAATCCGGTCTTCTCGGGTCTACGATCGGCCGGTGCCGCCGACGGACTCGCGTCGGGGAGTCGCTTCGCGGATGGGCACCGTGGCGCGGACCGGCGCGCGCCGGCGGGCCGCCGCGCGCCGCAGGATGTAGAGGGTCAGGCCGGTGGCGGCGAAGCCCGGCATTGCCAGCGCGGCCACGCAGAACAGCAGGGCGAACAGGTCGCCGAAGAACCGGCCGCGATGCACCTCCAGGATGGACTGGAGGATCTGGCGGCCAAGCGGCGTGCCGGCGGCGTGCTCGGCCGACAGGAAGGCGCCCGTGGCGGCGTCGTAGCGCGCCTCGCTGCGGGCGCTGAGGGACACGACACCCCGGGGCAGCCAGCGGATGCGGATCGCCGCCGTGTCGGCCCCCGGCAGCGTCAGGGTCACGAGGCCGGCCTCGTGACCCTCTCCGGTCCGGAACGCCGTCCAGGCACGGTCGACGGCGTCGGGCCGGGAGTCCGGCACGGGAGAAGCCTCCCGGTGACCGGCCATGCGGGCCGGCTTCGCCCGCTCCGGTGTCCCGGCGAGCAGCCAGGTGGCGCCGTCCTTGAACGCCGGGTAGGACCAGGTCAGGCCGCTGAGCGCGATGACCAGGTAGACCGGCGTCAGCCAGGTCCCGGCCACGGCGTGCAGGGACCACCAGCGCGGCCGGCCCGGCCGCGACAGGCTCGGCTTCAGCCAGATCCGCCAGCGATGGATCTTGGGCCAGCGCAGGTAGAGGCCGGTGGCCAGGAACACGATCAGCGCCAGGGTGCAGGCGCCCGTGATGGTCCGGCCCCAGCCCTTGGACCCGCCGGGGATCAGCAGCCAGCGGTGCAGGTCCCGCACCGTCGCGAAGGCCGCCTCCAGCCGGACGGGGCCCAGCACCGCACCGTCATAGGGATCGGCATAGGCCGAGGGCGGCCGCGCCCGGGTCTCCGGGTCGCGGGCGAAGCGCACGAACACGCTCGCGTTCGGGTCGTCCGACAGGGTGAGGACGTTCACGATTCGGCCACCCGCCTGCGCGTCGATCCGGGCGGCGAGGGCGGTGGGGGCGAGCGGCACCCGATCCGCCGCCTCGACCCGCGTCCGGTCGCGGTTGGCGAAGGCGGTGATCGCCTCCTCGTAGCTCATCAGCGCGCCGGTCAGGCCCATCAGCGCGAGCACGAACCCCGCGGTGAGGCCGAGCGCCCAGTGCACGCGGAACAGGACGGCCCGGGGGGTGGGAATCGGCAGCGGCTTCACGATGCCGGCTGCCTAGCAGAGTCCGGCCGCGCTTGCGACGCCGCGCCGCGCATGCCTGGGCTCAGGTGATCGGCGCCGGGTTGAACAGGGTCAGATCGTTGAACAGGCCCCAATGGTCGGACCAGGGCCGCTTGCGCCCGCTCGCCACGTCCAGGATCAGGTGGAACAGCTCCCAGCCGACCTGCTCGATCGTGGCCTCGCCGGTGGCGATCCGGCCGGCATCGAGGTCGATCAGGTCGGACCAGCGCTCGGCCAGCTCCGTCCGGGTGGCGACCTTGATCACCGGGGCCTGAGCGAGACCGTAGGGCGTACCGCGGCCGGTGGAGAACACCTGCAGGGTGATCCCCGAGGCGAGCTGGAGCGTGCCGCAGACGAAGTCGCTGGCCGGGGTCGCGGCGAAGATCAGGCCCTTCTCGCGGACCCGCTCGCCCGGCGCCAGCACCCCGGCGATCGCACCGGTGCCGGACTTGGCGACCGAGCCCAGGGCCTTCTCGACGATGTTGTTGAGGCCGCCCTTCTTGTTGCCGGGCGACGGGTTGGCCCGGCGGTCGGCCTCGCCCTTGGCGAGATAGGCATCGTACCAGGCCATTTCGCGGATCAGGGCCTGGGCCACCTCCGGGTTCTTCGCCCGGGGGGTCAGGAGGTGGATCGCGTCCCGGACCTCCGTGACCTCGGAGAACAACACGGTGCCGCCGCAGGCCACGATCAGGTCGGCGCAGTAGCCGAGCGCCGGGTTGGCGGTGACGCCCGAGAAGGCGTCGCTGCCGCCGCATTGCAGGCCGACCACGAGTTCGGAGGCCGGGCAGGTCTCGCGAGTGCGCCGGTTCAGCACCTCCAGGCGGGTTTCCGCCATCGCCATAATGCTGTCGAGCATCGCGGAGAAACCCCGGTGGCGCTCGTCCTGGAGCCGGACCACCCCGTCCCCGGCGCCGCCGCCGTCGGGCAGCAGGCGCTCCGAGACGAGCTTCTCGCAGCCCAGCCCCACGACCATGACCGCACCGCCGAAATTCGGGTTCTGCGCGAGGCTCTGGAGGGTCCGGATCGGCACCACCGCCTCGGGGGCGTTGATGGCGACGCCGCAGCCATAGGCGTGGGTAAGGCCAACCACGTCGTCGACGTTGGGGAAGCGCGGCAGCAGCTCCTGCTTGATCCGCCGGATCGCCACGTCGAGGGTGCCGGCGACGCATTGCACGCTGATCGAGATCGCCAGGATGTTCTTGGTGCCCACCGACCCGTCCGGGTTGCGGTAGCCCTCGAAGGTGTAGCCCTCGAGCGGGGGCAGGGGCGCCGGCACCCGGGTCGCCAGCTCCAAGGCGTCGAGGGCGGGGGCGACCGGGGTCGCGACCCGGGATTCCTCGACCCAGGCGCCCCGCGGGATCGCTTGCGTGGCGATGCCGACCACCTCGCCGTAACGGCGCACCGCGCCGCCCTCCGGAATGTCGGACAGCGCCACCTTGTGGCCCTGCGGGACGAACTCGACGAGCGCGAGCCCGTCCGGGAACACCGTGCCGGCCGGCAGCCCGAAGGCGTTGACCACGATCGCGACGTTGTCGTGCTCGCTCAGCCGGATCGTGCGCGGCGCGTCCCCGGCCGGGCGCTCGAGGTCCGGGCGATCCTGCGTCGGGCGATTCTGGGTCGCGCTGTCGATCTCGGCCTGCATCGGACGCTCCCCGCTCAGCCTTCGGTGCGGAAGCGCCCGGCCAGGGCCTCGGCGTTGCGGGCCAGCAGCCCCAGATCCGAGCCGACCGCGGTGAACCGGGTGCCGGCCGCGATGTAGCGCTTGGCCAGCTCCTCGCTCGGCGTGAGAATACCCGCATGTTTGCCGGCCTTCACGATCCGGCCGATGGCTGCCTCGATGGTCGCGACCACCTCCGGGTGACCCTGCTGGCCGAGATGGCCGAGGCTGGTGGAGAGGTCGCCGGGCCCGATGAACACGCCGTCCACGCCTTCGACGGCGGCGATCGCGTCCAGATTGTCCAGGGCGCGGCGGGACTCGACCTGCACGATCACGACGATCTCGGCCTCGCAGCGGGTGTGGTAGTCCGGGATGCGCCCGAATCGGGCGGCCCGGGGCGCCTGCGAGAAGCCGCGGATGCCGCGGGGCGCGTAGCGCGTCGCCGCCACGACCCGCTCGGCCTGCGCGGCATCGTCGATATTGGGGATCATCAGCGACTGGGCGCCGGCATCCAGGATGCGCTTGATGGTGATGGGGTCGTCGCTCGGCACCCGCACCACCGGGTTGGTGGCGTTCTCCATCATGGCCTGGAGCTGAACATAGATGTCCCGCAGGTCGTTGGCGGAGTGCTCCATGTCGAGGAGCAGCCAGTCGAACCCGGCGCCGGCGACGATCTCGGTGGAGATCGGGCTGGCGAGGCTGCACCACAGGCCGATCTGCTGGCGCCCCGCGCCGAGGGCGGCCTTGAAGCGGTTGGTGAGTCGGTCCACGGCGATCCCTCTCCTGGCGGCCCCGGCCTCTGCGGGCCGTCGGGCGCCCATCAGGCGCAGCCTTTCCGCCGGAGGTCAAAGCCAAAGGCTGGATCGATCGATGCCGCGGGCGCATCGATCGACGCCGCGGGCGCTTGGCTCATCGACGCCGCGGGCGCTTGGCTCATCGACGCCGCGGGCGCTTGGATCAGGCGGGGGCGCTTGGATCAGGCGGGGGGCAGCTCCGCCAGGATCGCGACCAACCGGGCGATCAGCGGTTCGTCCGCGTCCCGCCGCCAGGCCAGGACCAGCTCGGCGGGGCGGGGGGCCGGCAGCACCAGCGGCCGGAACGCCACGCCCTCGAAGCGCAGGCGCTCGGCCGCCGCCGGCACCAGGGCGATGCCGAGGTCGGCCCGGACCAGGGCCAGGATCGAGTGGATCTGGGTCATCCGCTGCACGATCCGAGGCTCCACGTCCGCCTCCGTGAGCAGGCCGAGGATCAGGTCGTGGAAGTAGCGCGCCTCGTTCGGCGCGTAGGCGATGAACGGCTCGCCGCCGAGATCGCCCGGGGCGAGATGCGCCCGCGCCGCCAGGGGATTCCCGGCCGGCAGGGCCACCACCAGGGGCTCGGCCACCGCCCTGACCGCGATCAGGTCCGGATGGACGATGGGCGGGCGCACCAGGGCGGCATCGATGCGTCCAGCCAGCAGCGCCTCGACCTGGTCCCGGCTGACCATCTCGCGCAGGGCCAGCGTGACGTCGGGCAGCGCCCGCCGGAGGGCGGTGACGAGGCGGGGCAGGACATCGTAGGCCGAGGCCGCGGTGAAGCCGAGCTTCAGCACCCCCGCGCGCCCGGCCGCGACCTGGCGGGTGACGTGGGTCGCGGTCTCGGCGAGCCGCAGGATGCGCTGCGCCTCCGGCAGGAAGCTGCGCCCGGCCGCGGTCAGGCGGACGGATCGGCTGGTGCGCTCCAGGAGCTGCACGTCGAGCACCCGCTCCAGCACCTGGATCTGCCGCGACAGGGGCGGCTGCGTCATGTTCAGCCGGGCGGCCGCACGCCCGAAATGCAGCTCCTCCGCCACGGCGGCGAAGCACCGGAGCTGGCTGAAGTCGAACATCGGATCTCCCCTGCGCGCCGGGACGCGGAGGGGAGATCATAAGGCCTCTGCGCCCCTCAGTCGTTCGGCCGATAGAGGTACCGGCCCGCCGGATCCGCGCCGAGGTCCGGGGATCCCGAAGGGCCCACAGCCCTTCGGCGGGGCTCGGGGCGCGGAGCCCCGAAATTCGCGGGGCTCCGGTTTTACGGCGCCAGCTCGTTGCCGGCGTAATCGATCTTCCCGTCGGCGCCCTTCTTCCAGGCGTAGATCACGTAGTCGGGCCGGGTGAGGTCGCCCTTCTTGTCGTACACGATCGGGCCGACCACGGTCTCGATCGTCTTGCCCTGGTGCAGCCAGTCGGCCAGCACCTTGCCCTCTATCGAGCCGGTCTCGGTGGCGGCCTTGGCCAGCACCTGCACGGCCGCGTAGGCATAGAGCGTGTAGGCATCGGGATCGATGTTCTTGGCCTTGAACGCCGCGACCACGGGCTGGGCATTCGGGTTCTTCCGGGCGTCCGGCGAGAAGGTCATCAGCGTGCCCTCGGCGCCATCGCCGGCGATCTGCGCGAACTCTTTCGGGGCGAGGCCGTCGCCGCCCACCAGGGTCGCCTTCAGGCCCTGGTCGCGCATCTGGCGCAGGATCAGCCCGGCCTCCGTGTGGAACCCACCGTAATAGACCACGTCGACATTGGCCGACTTCAACTTGGACACGAGCGCCGAGTAATCCTTCTCGGCCGGGTTGACGCCCTCGAACAGCACCTCCTTGGCGCCATTGGCCTTGAGCGTCATCTGCGTCTCCTGCGCCAAACCCTTGCCGTAGGACGACTTGTCGTGGACGAAGGCGATCCGCTTGCCCTTGAAGTGATCGGCCAGATACGCGCCGGCCACCACGCCCTGCTGGTCGTCGCGACCGCAGGTGCGGAAGGTGTTCCACATCCCGCGCTCGGTGAACTTCACGTTGGTGGAGGACGGCGTGACCTGGACGATGCCGGCGTCGAGGTAGACGTCGGAGGCCGGGATCGACACGCTGGAGGCGAAGGCACCGACCACCATCGTCACGCCGTCCGCGGCGAGCTTGTTGGCGATCGACACGCCTTGCTTCGGGTCGGAGGCGTCGTCGCCGTAGATCGGCTCGAACGGCCGGCCCTTGATGCCGCCGGCTTTGTTGATGTCCTCGATCGCCTGGCTGACGCCGTTCTTCACCTGCACGCCGAAAGCTGCATACGGCCCGGTCAGGCCGGCCGAGACACCGATCTTGATCGGTCCGCCTTTGTCCTGGGCCTGTGCAGTGCCCATCGTCAGAAGACCAAAAATGGTTATCGACAGTAATTTCTTCATGACCGCCCCCGCGCTCGAAGTCTAATCCGACCCGGCAGCCTGATGCAATGTTTCGGCCAGACCCAACGACCGCGCATCGATCTGCCGCGACGCGGGCTTAAGCCTGTTTTCAACCCGCCGCGCCGTCAAGGCCGCAAGCATAGGGATTAGCCGCACGGTCCCGATCTGAAACCGATCTGGACCCTGTCACCCCGCATTCGGCGCCGAACGGCGCGGGCGTACCCTCGGATCCTGGCCGGGGACGCTGCGGGATCGATCGACCTGGCGGCGGCGCAGGATCGATGATTCGCCGGACGGGCGCGTCCGGTTGAGACGCGTCGGGCGCGACGGCCGTGCCGCCCCTCAGGTCCGGAGGCCGTGCGAGGGCGCGGCCCCCCGCCCCGGCAGAACGCTGCCGAGGCTCTTCCATCGATCTCCCCGGCGCCCGGCGCCGAGGAGGCTCTGTTGTGGCGAGCGCGGTGCGGGACCGGGCGCGGCGCCTCCCGGCGGAGCGTGGCCGACGCGATCGGGTCAGCAGCTCAGGCGGCGTCCCTCGCGGCGTCCGAAGGTCCGGTAATGGGCCGCACCGGACTCCATCTGGCCGCTGGCGACGGCCCGGCGGACATCGGGGTTGCAGCGCAGATACTCGCGCTCATCGAACCCGCCATAGGCGCGCTCACCGTAGCCCCGGTCGCCGTAGCCGCGGTCGCCGCGATCCCGGCCCCGGTAATCGTCGCCGTCCCGGTCGCGGTCGCCGTAATCCCGGCCGCCATAGCCATAATCGGGGCCGCGCTGAGCGAGGGCCGGGCCGAGCGCGGACATCACGCCGAAGCCGACGGCAACCACAGCCAAAAACGCTTTCATCGTACCTGTCTCCTCACCGAGCCTGGAAACGCGTTGGGCCCCGGATGGTTCGATGGGCCCGCGGGCGAGCGTAGATCTCGGCGGTTGCGATCCTCCACCCCCGGGCTGCGGACGCGCGGATCGATACCGCGCCCGAACGCGACGCCCCTGTCCCCGCTGGACGGCCTCGCCTGCACCCACACCGCATCGAGCCGCAACGGGTATTTCCGGGCCATCGCGGGTCGTCGCCTGCTGGACGCAGGTTTTCGGGCCGAATGGGAACCAGGCGAACCGGGGCATCGATCCGACCGTCCGCGGAGCGCGCGCGCACGGCTAGCGCGGGCTCGCGGAACCGATGCTCCTCGACATGCGGCTCGGCGGGACGGGGGAGGTCCGTACAGCGGCCGCGTGGCGCCGGGCGGAACGTGGGAGCCACTCTGGCGGTGGGGTGGGCTCGACGGCCTCGATCCGCGTCGGCGTCGGCCTGAGAGCGCATGACCTACAGGTCCGCCCCGTATGTAGACCGGGCGAATACGCGAGAAAGACCGGACTGGATCTGCCTCGATCTTGGCATCCGCCACGGCTTTACGGAGAGCGGGACGCCGCTGCCGGCCTGCTTGAACGTGGACCGCGGGGCAGGGCCCCGGTACCGGGGCTCGTCGGGCCAGGGCGCGCTCGGCCACGGCACGCCGCAGACCTTCCTGGTATCGGTGTCGGCAAACGTCCGAGCGCCGCACCGGGCGGCGCTACCGGCGGTTCCGCCGGTAGCGCCGTGTCTTCCGCTTTACATGCGGTGCATCATCTCCCGGCGCATCATGCGGTGGCGCATCTCACGGTGCATCATGCGACGCTCCATGTGACGCCGCTCCATGCGGCGCTCCATGTGGCGACGCTCCATGCGACGCTCCATCCGATCCATCTGGACGGTCGAGACGATGTCGGCCGGCGCAGCGACGGCGCCGGGGCCGATCGGGGCGGCGGAGGCCGGGGAGGCGACGGCGGCGCCGAAGGCGGCGAGCAAGGCCGCAGTGATGATCGTGGTGCGCAAAGGATGTTTCCTCTCATGCCGCCGTCGAGGGCGGTTGTTTTCCGCTGAGCCGTGAGAGGAGCAAATCCTTCCCGGTCCCAGCTCAGCAAGCCGCAGGCCGCCGAGATGGTTCCGTGACGGATCGGGTCGGGGGTGCCTCCGGCCAACCGCTCGCGAGGTCGTGACGGGCGCGATCCGCGCAAGCCCGCCCGGCGGCCGCCGTGAGGTTCGGCGTCGCGCGCGAGCGCCAGGCGCCGGTCAGGCTTCCAGACGCGGCACGGCGCCGGGGGGCGGCGCCGGGGGCGTCACGCTGGTCGCCCCCGGATCGGCGCGATGCCGGCCATTCAGCTCCGACGGGACGGGACGGGGGAGCTCCAGGGTCGGGAGCGCGATACTCTTCGGGTCGCCGAGCAAGGTGATCTGCTTGACCGTGACGGCTTGCCGGCCGCGCATCAGCGGGTTCTGGCGCACGTAGCTGATGAATTCCTCGGCCGCCCGCAGCTTTGACTTGTTCTGCTCGGCCTCTTGCGCCCGGATCCGCTCGGCCTCCGCCTCCCGGATCTTCGCCTCCTTGGCCTGGTGCTGCAGTTCGAGCGAGGCGAAAGCAAGTCCCGTAGCCGCACGGTCGAAGACAGAGCTCGCGCGCAATGTCGGACGGGAAAATAGAATATAAACGCTGTTGGCGACCAAGAAAGCGGCCACCAAAAACACGCCGAGATCGGCGACGTGCCCACTCACAGTCCAGAACACCAGCACGACAGCCAACGATAAGACCGAGAGTCCGAGAAGAACGTATCGCAACGCCGACATGATATAGCCTAAATTCATTTTTTGAATCGAATTGAGACGATTTATAAAGGTTTCGATTCTGAAAGGCAAATCTATCGGGGCTTTGCGTAGTGCGCAGGCCCCAGCCGCGGTCCATCCCCGGTCGGAGGCGGGACGGGTCGCAAAGCACGGGACCGGCCCGGTCGGACCGCCCCGCCGCTCGGCGGCGCCGGCGCCAGGGAAGCCGCCGGCCGATGCGCGGGACCGGCGCGAACGGAAGCCCGGGCAGGGCACGGCACTCCCGGGGATCCAGATCGGCCTGCGGATCGGCCAGGACCAAGCCGAGTCCGGCATGCGCAGCCTGGAGCGTGCGCCCGCGCCCTGGAAGGGCAGGGCCCGAGGGAGGTCCCCGACCGCCCCGGTGGGGAACGCCCGGGGGATCGCGAGGCGCCGGCGGACCGGGCGCAGCTGTTGCCATTGTGCTCTATTCGACCGACGATTTCTGATACATCCGGATCGTGACGGTGCGCCGATCCAGTAAATGGCTTAGCGCGGACGTGCGATACGGATATCGGGGGATATCTTGCTGGAAAACTCCGACGATATTGTCTCAGAGGCGACCCTGATCGCGGCGCTGGAAGCCTCCGGCGGGGTCGGCTTCTGGATGTGGGACATCGCCACCGACGACGCGCGGGCCGATCCGGTCACCGCGCTGCTGTTCAACATCAGCCCGGCCCGTTCGCGGGCCGGGGTCAGCCTCTCGGAGATCCTGAAGGCGGTCTATCATGCGGATCAGGAGCACATCTCCCAGGTCATCCTGGACTGCGTGCAATCCGGCGGCTCGTATACCGCCGAGTACCGGGTCTGCTCCCCGGAGGGCCGGCTGCGCTGGGTGTTCACCCGCGGGCACTTCTACCTGGACGAACTCGGCCGCCCCCTGACCGGACGGGGGGTCGTCGTCGAGATCTCGGACAGCAAGTCCGCCGGCACCGCCTTCGCGACGCAAGACGGGAGCACGATCGAGGACGCCCTGAACAAGACCGCCGACCTGTGCCTGTCGCTCCACAACGCGGTCTCGGCCCTCGGCGACACCCGCATCGTCGCCCTGACCGAAACCCTGCTGCTCGAGATCGGCCGCCACCTCGCGAGCCGGCAACGGTCCCCGTCGAACCAGTCCATGCATTGACGTCGGGCACGCACCCTGAGGCCACCGCACAAGGATCGGGCGTGGGGCGCGTCTTCCCACGCCTCAGGCCGGCCCTCGCTGCTTCAGCCACAGACCGAATTCCTGGACGACGGAGACGACCTTCTTCAACCGCATGCCGTCCTCGGTCAGCGCATAGTCTACTTTGACCGGCGTCGTCGGATAGACGGTGCGCTTGATCAGGCCGGCGGCTTCGAGGGCGCGGAGATCCAGCGTCAGCATCCTCTGCGAGATCCCCGGCAGATCACGCCGAAGCTCGTTGAAGCGCTTCGGTCCGTCGATCAGGTAGGACACGAGGAGCAGGCGCCAGCGGCCGCCGAGCAGATGCATCGCGTGCTCGACGGAGCACCCGGTCACGGTCGCTCGCATCGACCGACCCTCGCGCCACCATACGTATAATTCTTGTTACTCACGCACAAAGTCTTGCGTTCTTTCGGCATCGATAGAACTGCGCTACGTATCTCTGCGGAAACGGTCGTTTCCAACATCGATGAGATCGAGTTGTCCGGGCGCAATCATGAGACTGTACTACATTCCCGCAAGCTGCTCGCTCGCCCCGCACATCATTGCCCACGAGCTCGGCCTCGACTTTGAACTCTGCAAAGTCGATCACGCCGACCACAGGACGGAAGAGGGACAGAATTACTACGCCGTCAACCCGCACGGCTACGTGCCCCTCCTCGAACTCGACGACGGCCGGATCCTGCGCGAGGGCCCCGCCATCCTGCAATACCTGGCCGACCTGAAGCCGGAGACGCGCCTCGCCCCGGCGAACGGCAGCTTCGAGCGCTACCGTCTTCAGGAGATGCTGGGCTTCCTGAATTCCGAGATCCACAAGGGCTTCATTCCCCTCCTCTACGCACGCCTGGCGGGGCGGTATGTCGAAACCGCCAAGCCGAGGCTCGAGGCACGCTTCGCCTGGATCGACGCGCAACTCGCCGGGCAGGCCTTCCTCATGGGGGAGACCTTCACGGTCGCCGACGCCTACCTGTTCGCGCTCACGGGCTGGGGGCAGGCGCCGTGGCTCACCTCGTATTACCGAGCCGACATCCATTTCGACCGCTTGCACAACCTGGACGCCTGGTACGGCCGCGTGCGCGGGCGCCAGGCGGTGAAGACGGCGCTGATGGAGGAGGGGCTGACGTAGCCCCCGCCGCCGCGCGGCACGGCCAACCCGGTCCTGCGGGTCCGGGCCATCCGGACCGCGCGCAGTGCAGCGAGGCCCCCGGGACCCGGCGGGAGTGGGCGCAACCTGCGACCTTCCCGGCCGGAACTTGGCCGTGCGGGCCCGAGGTTGCCCGGATGAATGGATCACCGCGATCCACCATCCATTGCGAGACACCGGCATGACCCTCGATACACGTTCGATCTACGTCACGGCCCTGAAGAACACCCACGCCGTCGAGATGCAGGCCCTGCAGATCATGGAGCGGCAGGTCGAGCGCCTGGAGCGCTACCCGGAGATGGAGAAGGCCCTGCGCCGGCACATCGAGGAGACGCACGGCCAGCGCCAGCGCCTGGAGGAGGCGCTGCAGAGCCTCGGCGACAGCCCGTCGGCGCTCAAGGAGGGGTTCCTGGGCTTCGTCGGCAACATGATGGCGCTCGGCCACACACCGGCCCAGGACGAGATCCTGAAGAACACCTACGCCAACCACGCCTTCGAGAACTTCGAGATCGCGGCCTACGAGTCACTGCTGACGATCGCGGATGCGGCCGGCCAGCAGGCGCATCGGACCGGCTTCCAGCAATCGCTGAAGGAAGAGCAGGGCATGGCCGAGGCGGTGCGGTCGCTGATCAAGCCGACCACCGAGCGCTACCTCGCGCTGACCACGGCCGGCGAGAAGGCCGACCGCTGACGATCCGGACCGCGGCCGGCCTTGCTGGGGCCGGCCGCGAACGCGCAACCATCGAGGCATGAAACGCGCGGCCATGGAAACCGAGACGACGCGCGCGCCGCCCTCCCGGGCACGGGCCGACGACGGCTCCGCGGGCGAGCCCCTGGGCCAGTCCTGCGTGCATCTCTGCGTCGACATGCAGCGCATGTTCGCCGAGCCGACGGACTGGCAGACGCCGTGGATGCCGCGCGTCCTGCCGCACGTGCGCCGCCTCGCCGAGGCCCACCCGGATCGGACCGTGTTCACGCGCTTCATCCCGGCGGCCCGCCCCGGCGAGGGACGAGGCACGTGGGCGACCTATTCGGCCCGGTGGTCCGGCATGACGCGGGCTGCGCTCGATCCCGGTTTGATCGAGCTGGTCCCCGATCTGGCCCGCCTCGTCCCGCCCGCGGAGGTGATCGACAAGACCGTCTACTCGCCCTGGCTCGAAACGGACCTCGACGCGCGCCTCCGGGCGCGGGGCGTGGACACCCTGGTCGTCACCGGTGCGGAGACCGATGTCTGCGTGCTGGCGGCGGTGCTGGGCGGCGTCGATCTCGGCTACCGCATCGTGCTCGCCACGGACGGCCTGTGCAGTTCCTGCGACGAGGCCCACGACGCCCTGATGGTGATGTACCGGATGCGCTACGGCCACCAGGTCCTGACCCTGACGACCGACGCGATCCTGGAGCGCTGGCCGTGAGCAGCGTCCCCCTGTCTTGAACTGTTATAGTCAAGCTCTAGCGCGATAGGCCGGGTGCGATCCGCGGTGTTCTGGATCACGAACACTCGATGTGTGCAGATTCACGCGCGAAAAACAGTCGCGACCGTCGAACCGAACGGCAGCGTCACCGTTATGTCCTCGAACACTATTCCGGAGGGAAGGACATGGCCAAGCACGAGATCCTCGGGTACTTCGAGCACCGCCGCGACGGGGCCTGGGTGTGCGTCCGGCCGTTCACCCTGACCACGCGCGATGCCAGCGTCGACATCCGTCAGGGCATGCGCTTCGATTACGGCAAGCGCGTCGGCGGGCTCGACCTCGCCGAGTACCTGGAGCAGCTCGGATCGCAGTTCGGTTCGTAAGGCGGCCCGGGCCAGCGGATCGCGCGCAACAAATCCATGCCCGTGGAGGGCGCCGGGCGAAAACCCGGCGCCCTTCGTCGTTTCAGGCCCCGCCCCACTGCATCGTGAGGCCGCCATCGACCACCAGCGTGTGGCCGGTGACGTAATCGGCGGCCCCCGACGCGAGGTAGAGGATCGCTCTGGCGATCTCGCCCGGCTGCCCCGCCCGGTGCCACGGGATCCGCTCCAGGGACTGGTCGAGCACCGCGGTCTTCTCGAAGCGGTCCGCGGTCATCGGCGTCTCGATCAGGCCGGGGGCGACGTTGTTGACGTTGATCCGGTCCTCCGCGAGTTCCCGCGACAGGCTCCGGCACAGGGAACCGAGTCCGGCCTTCGACATGCCGTAGGGAGCGCTCTCGGGGGTCGGCAGGTGCTGGGCCACCGAGGACACGAACACGATCTTGCCGCCACCGCCCTGCGCCCGGCGCATCCCGATGAACGGGCGCGCGCAGAACAGCGGCCCCATCAGGTTCACCCGCAGGATCCGCTCCAGCACCGTGTCGTCCATCTCGGCGACCGGCATGCCGCTCATCGCCTGACCAGCGTTGGCCACCAGGATGTCGAGGCCGCCCAGCTCGCTGCCGACGCGGTCGTAGGCGGCATTCACCGCGGCGGCGTCGCCGACGTCGAGTTGCAGCACCAGGGCGCGGCGGCCGGCCGCCTCGACCCGGGCGGCGGTCTCGCGGATCCCGGCCTCGTCTGTGTGATAGGTGATCGCCACGTCCGCCCCCTCCCGGGCGAACAGCTCGGCGGTCGCCTGCCCGATGCCGGAATCGGCTCCGGTGATCAGGGCTCGCTTGTCGGTCAGGATCATCGTTGCGTGCCTCGTGCGTGCGCCGCCGTGCAGGCGGCCGGATGCCGGGGCAATGGGTCGGACCCGGGAGGGTTCCGGCCGCGCCGACCCGCCGCGGGCAAAGCCGGGTCCCGGGAACCGGGGGTCTTTGACGCCCGCCGCGCCCGTGCCCTACTGAGGAGCATGTCCCTGGATACCCCGACCCCCATGCTCACGGAGGAGAGCGCGCCGACCACCCGCTGCCGCATCCTGGCGACGGCGGCGGCGTATTTTCGCGAGATCGGCTACCAGAAGACCACCGTGGCGGACATCGCCCGGACGCTGAAGATGAGCCCGGCCAACGTCTACCGGTTCTTCGAGTCGAAGAAGGCGATCAACGAGGCGGTGCTGGAGCGGCTGATCGGCGAGATCGAGGCCCTGGTCTCCGAGGTCGCCGCCCGCCCGGGCCTCGGCGCCACCGAACGCCTCGTGGCGGCGATCGACCTCCTGCACCGCGACTGCACGCGGCGCTGCGAGGAATTTCCCCGGCTCCACGAGATGGTCGAGGCGGCCATGGGCGAGAGCTGGGAGGTCTGCCGGCACCACATCGCCCGGGTCACGGCCGGGTTCGAGCGCATCGTCCGCGACGGCGTGGCCCGGGGCGAGTTCGAGGCCGCCGACCCGGCGGAGGCGGCCGCCTGCATCCATGCCGGCATCGCCCGCTACACCCATCCGCTGCTGGTCGGGCAGACCGCGCTCCAGCCGGTCCCCTCGCTGGAGGCCATGACGGCGTTCCTGCTGCGGGGCTTGGCGCCGCGGGGGCCAAGCGGTGCCGGACCGGCGCAAGGCGCACGACTGGGCTGAACCGATGACGCGTCGCCGGCCTCCTCGCAGCACAGCCCGCACGATCAACGGTGGCGTACGGCATCCAGCGAATGGGATCGCACCCCTCATGGATATCGATCGCGCCTTGCCTGAGCCGCTCACCGATGCGGAACGCGCCGCCGCTCAACGCGGCCTGGCCGACCTGCACGCGGGTCGGTTCGCGACGACGGCAAGCGTCGAAGCCGCGTACCGCCGCTTCAGACCTCAGCGCCTCGATCCGGATCCGACCCCCGATACGAAGCGCTGAGCCGATCCGAAGACCTTACTCCGAGGCCCGCCCCGCCTCCGGCGCCGGCTCGGACACGCTCGGCTGCGGGCCGTCATAGCCCTCGATCACCAGGATCTCGGCATCGACGCCGCCGCGCTGCTTGGCCTTGGCCGCCTGGTAGAGGTCGGAGTTCCAGCAGGCGAGGGCGTCGGCGTAGCTCGGGAACTCGATCACCACGTTGCGGGAGCGGGGCTGGCCCATCACCGCCTCGAAGGCGCCGCCGCGCACCAGGAAGCGCCCGCCGTGCTTGGCGAAGGCGATGCCGTTGGCGGCCACGTAATCCTTGTAGGCCTCCGCGTCGCGGACATCGACCCGCGCGATCCAGTAGCCCTTCGCCATCCTGTGCCTCATCGGTTGCGGGGTTGAGATGGATTCCGGCCGCCCGAAGGCAATGCCGGGCTTCAGGCCAGCTCGGCCACAATCGCCTGCGCCACGGCGCGCGGGTCGGCGGCGCCGGTGATCGGGCGCCCGACCACCACGTGGTCGATCCCGACCCTGCGGACGTCCCCGGGGGTCATCACCCGCTTCTGATCGCCGGCCTCGGCGCCCGCCGGGCGGATCCCCGGGGTGACGATCAGCCGGTCCGGCCCAACGATCCGCCGGACCGAGGCCGCCTCGGCCGCCGAGCAGACGAGGCCGTCGATGCCGATCTCGGCGGCCTGGGCGGCCCGCTTGGCGACCAGCTCGGCCACCGGCAGGCCGTAGCCGGCCTCCGCGGCGTCGGAATCGTCGTAGGAGGTCAGCACCGTCACGGCCAGGATCTTGAGGCTCGCGCCCCGGCCGCGCACGGCCGCCCGCATGGTCTGCGGATAGGCGTGAACGGTGAGGAAGGTGGCGCCCAGGCCCGAGGCCGAGCGCACGCCCTCCTCGACGGTGTTGCCGATGTCGTGGAGCTTGAGGTCGAGGAACACCTTGAGCCCGCGCGCCGCCAGCCGCTCGGCGAGCGCCAGGCCGCCGGCGTAACCCAGCCGGTAGCCGATCTTGTAGAAGGTCGCGGCATCGCCGATCCGGTCGATCAGCGCCTCGGCCTCCGGCACGCCCGGGAGATCGAGGGCCACGATCAGGCGGTCGCGGGGGTCGGCACTCTCGGTCATCGCGGCGTCCTTCGGGCTGGCGGCACGGACCACGCCGCGGCGATCCCTGTCAATCAGGACCGGAGCCTATCAGCCGCGCTTGCCGGCCTTGGCGCGCCGCCTGCCGCGTACGAGGCCCTCGGCCAGGGCTTCGTTCATGCGCGCCTGCCAGGGACCGCCGGCCTGGTAGGCGGCGAGCACGTCGGGATCGACGTTCAGAGTGAGTTGCACCCGCCCGGTCTGACCCTGCGAGGGACTCCCTTGAGCCAGGGCGGCGTAGACGGCGGGCGGAAGCACGTCGCGGGCCGGGCGCAGGCGCGCCAGTTCGGCGTCAGTCAGTTCCGCCGAATCGGGATTGTTGGCGATGGACGCCTGGAGAAGCGCCTCCTCGGTATCGCTGAGCGGAGGCGCCCTTCGCTTGGTCGTGTCACGCGTCGTCATAGGCCTTCCGCTCCTTCCGGCTGGCCGGGCGCAGGCTGATCGCCGAAACCGCCTCCGTTCCGAGCACCGCGAACGTGAGAGTCACGAGTTGCGCGTCCAGGAAACCGACGGCCTTGAAGCGGCGCCCGCCCGTCTTGCTCGCGTGGGTCTCGCTGACCAGGGCGGTCTCCCATTCGAAACGGGCCTGCGCATCGGCGAAATTCAGGCCGTGCCCCTCGGGCGGAGGCCTGAGGTTCTCTGACGCTTCGGCTCGTCCCATATCATCCGCACACGATTTTGTAGCGCCCGGATGGCGGGACCGTCGAGCCTTTTTAGGGCTTGCTCACCCGCCCAGCACCCGCGCCACCTCCGCCTTGAGCACCGGCAGCAGTTCCGCCTCGAACCAGGGCTCGCGCTTGAGCCAGCCGTTGTTGCGCCAGGACGGGTGGGGCAGGGGCAGCAC
>NZ_VRVA01000048.1:0-39314 GCF_008039945.1 Methylobacterium sp. WL64 | reverse complement strand
GGGCAAGAGCGGGTCCCAGGTGCGGAGATTGGACCCCAGCCCATGGACCATGAGTAGCGGCCTGCCGGTGCCGAGGCGTTCAAAATGTAGGGACATGACGGCATTGCCCTTCAGTATTTGCGCTGCAATCCGAACATTGGTCCGTCGCAGATTTCGTCAGGCCGGGAGTGCCATTTAGGTCCGCGAGCCGCTCATATCGGACGCTTCGAGGCCAAGTCGCCGGTCTGATTGCCAGCTACGCGGCGCAAGGCCGACTGTACTTTGCAGTTTTGCAAGCGCCGGATGTCGCCGCGAAGGCCCTACCGGAGTTCGCCAGGAGAGAGCTGCGCTTCCAAAGCTCGCGGAGACGAAGACGTCACGTCCGCGCCAACTCAGATGCCGGCGTACCAGGCGTAGCCCTGGTCCTCCCAGTAGCCGCCCTTGCTATCGCCGATGTGGGCGAAACTCTCGACCACCTCAATGCGCATCACGTACTTTGCTTGCTTGTAGCCGAGGTTGCGTTCCACCCGCAGCCGCAGCGGGGCGCCGTTCGAGACCGGGAGTGCCTTGCCGTTCATGTCGTATGCGAGGATCGTCTGCGGGTGGAACGCGTCCACGAGGTCGATGCTCTCGTAGTACCTGACCGGTGATCCACCACTGGCCGCAGTGTCCTCAGACGCCTGCTGGCCGCCGGAGTCCTTCCTGCTCTCCCCACCGCCCGATTGCTTCGTCATGGCTGGGTTGGCATTGCCGGCAGGGATTGTTTCGTCGGAGCCGCCATCCTCCGCGGTGTCCGCTCCGCCGTCGTCCTCGCCCTGGTCCATGGTGTCCGCGCAGTGGAACACCACGTAGCGCCCCTCGGGCTTGAGCTTGGCCCGAGACAAGAGGTCGGAAAGCAGAACTCCGGTCCACTTGCCGATGGCGCTCCAGCCTTCGACGCAATCGTGCCGGGTGATCTGGGTGCGGGCGGGAAGCTTGCGGAGCTCGGCCAGGGACAGCTTGAAGGGCGCCTCCACGAGGCCGTCGACCTCCAGGTGGTACTTGGCGAACTTAGCCTTCGCGAGGGCCTTGTATGCCTTGTCCGGCGGGTCCTCGGTACCGTTCGGCTTGAACCACGGCGAGATGTCGGCCTCGGCGTATTCCGGGGCCAGCGTCCGGTCGGTGAGCAGCAGGCGCTGGACGAACAGGTTGGCGTCCTCGCCGGTCTTGAGGGTGCGCTGGAACCACTCCGCACTGCCGAGGCGGTCGCAACCGCCGAGCATAGCCGCCGCGGCTGCGGCGGAACCCCCCGTCAGGAGGGCCCGTCGGTTCGGAAGGCGGCTCATACCCGGGTCTCCCCGGTGATGGGTGCCGGCTCGACCTTGCGCTCGATCACGAACCAGCCGGTGAGCATGCCACGCATGTTGTTCCAAAAGCCCGAGAGCAGGACTAGGGCGATGTGCACGACCACGAACAGGACCAGCAGGGCCGCCACGACGAAATGGATCGTGCGTGCCGACTGGCGCCCGTCGAACAGCGTCAACAGGAACGGGAAGGCCGCGTCCATCGCCGGGGACATCGCGAGGCCGGCGAGGAGCTGCGCCGGCAGCAGCGCGAATAGCACCACGAGGTAGGTCAGCTTCTGGATGACGTTGTAGCGCTTGGCCTCGTCGCCCTGCGGGAAGCGCAGCGTCAGGTGCTCCCAGATCGAAGCGCCGAAATGGCAGATCTGGTCGCGGGACGGGATCACGCGGAACCGAAGCTGTCCGCTGACCAATCCATAAAGCAGGTATGCAAGACCGTTCAGGACGAAGGCCCAGGCGAAGAAGAAGTGCCAGGAGCGGCCGCCGGTGAGATCCTGGTCGCTGGGCAGGGTCGCCCAGGCTGGAAAGCCGCGGTCGGCGGCCTGGCCATCCGCGCCTGCCGAGGAGCCGAGCCAGCCGGTGGTATCGAAGGAATGCCCGAGGACCGCGGTCACGCCCTTGGGCGGATCGTCCTCGGTGGAGGACATCGCCATGAGCGGCGTGTCGAAGGTCGAGACCTTACCCCAGTACAGGGCCGGGTGGGCGTTGAAGATCTGCAGGCCGCTCATGAGCAGGACCAAAAGGCAGATCGCGTTGATCCAGTGGGTTAGGCGGATGACCACAGGATGCCGAAACATCCATCGGCGGCGCTCGACCTCGCCCGTATCGGGCGCGGAGCGCGTCAGGTAGGTGCGAGGCAAACGGTCTCCCTCGGGATATTGATCGTCCAAGGCGGAGACCCCCGTGACGGGGCCTCCGTAAGCGTCGGCGATCACATGCCGCGGTTCATCATCCGCTTCTTCATCATGCGGCGCTTCATCATTTGCTTCCGCATCATGCGCTTCTTCATCATCATCCGGTCGCCGTGCATCATGCGGACCTGGGTGACGCCGCTCTCGGACTGGAGGCCGTTGACGGACATTGGTGCGGCCGTGGCCGAACCGGCCGCGAGGGCGATGCCGCCAAGGGCGGTCAGCGCGGTCAAGGCGAGCGAGAACTTCTTCATCGAATATCTCCCGTAGAGGTTAATGATCTATTCAACCTCCTGGGAAACCGGATTATTCTATCGTTGTTCCGATATATATTAGGTCGATTTTTCCTGGTGAAAAATCTTGGCAATACTCCTCGCGCGCTCAAGCCGAGGCTTCAAACACGGGGACCATTCGTCGTCACGTATGGCTACGGGATCGGTCGACGATAAGTTTCAAGCCCGCCGCGCAGCCTGTTCGAGGGTGGTGACCGGAACGCCATGATCACCGGCCCGTCGCTAGGTCGATTCGATCAGCTCCCGGATACGCGACGCCAGAGCCTCCATCACGAAGGGCTTGGTGAGCACGGCCATGCCGGGGTCGAGGTGGCCGTTGCCGACCACGGCGTTCTCCGCATAGCCAGTGATGAAGAGAACCTTCAGGCTCGGTCGGGTGACCCTCGCCGCATCCGCGACCTGGCGCCCGTTCATGCCGCCGGGCAGACCGACGTCGGTCACCAGCAGGTCGATGCGCACGTTCGAGCGCAGGACTTTAAGCCCGGCCGGCCCGTCGGCCGCTTCGATGGCGGTGTAGCCAAGATCTTCCAGCACCTCGGTGACGAGCATCCGGACGGTGGGCTCGTCGTCGACGACCAACACCGTCTGACCGTTCTCGGCGCGCGGCGCGTCGCTGAGGGAGCCCAGGGCGTCCGCCGCCTCAGCCTCGCCGTAGTGCCGTGGAAGGTACAGGCACATCGTCGTGCCCTCGTCCATCTCCGAGTAGATCCGGACGTGGCCACCCGATTGCCGCACGAATCCGTAGATCATCGAAAGGCCGAAGCCGGTACCTTGGCCGATGGGCTTGGTGGTGAAGAACGGGTCGAACGCACGCTCGATTACGTCGGGCGTCATTCCGGTGCCGGTGTCGGACACGCAGAGGGAGAGGTACTGCCCCGGCGGCAGGTCGCGTTCCTTCGCCCCCCGGTCGTCCAGCCACTTGTTGGCGGTCTCGATGGTGATGCGTCCACCGTCCGGCATCGCGTCCCTGGCGTTGATGCACAGGTTGAGCAGGGCATTCTCAAGCTGCGGCGGGTCGATCAGCGCCGGCCACAGGTCGGGAGCCCCGACCACCTCGACATGGACCGCCGGCCCGACTGTGCGCCTGACGAGATCCTCCATGCCACCGACGAGCTTGTTCACGTCGGTCGGCTTCGGATCGAGGGTTTGGCGACGGGAGAACGCCAGGAGCCTGTGAGTGAGCGCCGCGGCCCGCTTCGAGGCGCCCTGGGCGGCGTTGATGTATCGGTCGAGGTCGGTCAGCCGGCCCTGCGCCATCCGGGTCTGCAGGAGCTCCAGGCTGCCCGAGATACCCGCCAGCAGATTGTTGAAATCGTGCGCCAGGCCCCCGGTGAGCTGCCCGACAGCCTCCATCTTCTGCGATTGCCGGAGCTGCTCCTCAGCCCGCAGCAGCGCCTCGGCCTGCACCTTCTCGGCGGTGACGTTTCGCCCCGTGGCGTAGACGAGTTCGCCCTCCGGTGCCGCCGTCCAGGACAGCCAGCGATAGCTTTCATCCTCGTGGCGGTACCGGTTCTCGACCCGGGCGATCTCGGCGCCGACGGCCTCGGTGAGCGCGGCGACGGTCAGGGCGATGTCGTCGGGGTGAATGAAGTCGAACACGGTCCGGCCGATCATCTCGCCCGGTCGCCGGCCGAGGATGCGCGTTGCCGCCGGGCTCACCGCCTTGAAGGTCCCGACACCGTCGATGACGACCATCAGGTCCTGGGAGACCTTCCAAGTACGGTCACGCTCGCGGGTCCGCTCCTCGACGCGGCGTTCGAGGGTTGCGTTCAATTCCGCGAGCTCGACGGACTGGCGCCGCCGCTCGTCGATGTCGGTGTTGGTGCCGACCCACTGGACGAGGGCGCCGTCCGGAGATCTGACGGGCTCGGCTCGAACCAGGAACCATCGGTAGGCTCCGTCGGCACGCCGGATGCGGAATTCGGTCTCGTACACTGTGCCGCTCGCCAAGGCTCGGGTCCAGGCTTCCCCGGCCGCGGGGAGGTCGTCAGGATGGACGATGCGGCCCCATGCGGTGGTGCCGTCCATCGTCCCCGGCGCGGTGCCCGCGTAGGCGTATGCCTGCTCGTTGAACCAGTAGAGATAGCCGTCGGGCCTGGCCGCCCAGATCTGGTTCGGGATGGCCTGGGCGAGGACGCGGAACTGCTCCTCGCTGGCGCGAAGGGCCCGCTCCGAACGCAAGCGCTCCGTCGCGAGCCGAACCCGCTCGGCGACCTCACGCATCAGCGTCAGCTCGCCCTTGGACCAGGAACGCGCGACGGCATGGTTGGCGTAGAAAAGGGCCACCGATGAGCCCAGCTCGACCAGGGGCATGTTGACGAATGAGCGCGCACTGATGGCTTCCAGCGCACCCGACTTGTCCCGCGTACGCGGATCGAGCCGCGCATCCGCGACGATTGCTGTTTCGCCCCGCTTCAGGTCGTCGATGTACGACCCGTAATCGCGGAAGCGCAGCACGCCCGCCAGGCTCTCGACGCCCGGGGCGTTCCAATCGCGCTCGATGGCGATGGTCTCGGCGACCTTGTCGATCACGCCGTAGCCGACCCGGCTCACGCCGAGGATGCCCCCGACCACCTCGCAGGCCGTGTAGGCGAGCGCGCCGGGGTCCTGGATGTCGCGGAGCCGGTCGTTCAGTTCGAGCAGCGTGGCGCGCCGCCTCTCGTCCTCCCTGCGGGCGAGATCGGCCTCGGCACGTTCGGTGACCTCGCGGACGATGCCGATGGCGCGAACGCACCGACCCTGTTCGTCGAAGACGCCACGACCCTTGGAGGCGAGCCAGCGCACGACCCCGTCTTCCCGGCCGACGATGCGATACTCGACGTCCAAGGCCGCTTGCTGGGCGGGATCGATCATGGCGGCCAACGCAGCCATCGTCGCGTCCCTGTCATCGGGATGCAGCGTTTCCACGAAGGTCGTCAGGTCGTAGGCCGCGTCCGGGGATAAACCGAACATCGGCCTGGTGCGCGGAGACCAGGTCAGGGAGCCGGTGAGGACGTCGAGGTCCCACATCCCGATCTCGGCGGCCTCGGTGGCGAGGCGCAGCACCGTCTCGCTGAACTGCAGGCGGTCGGCGCTGATGGCCTGTTCCGCCGACAGGACATCGTTCTCGCCCCTCAGGGCGGTCAGTTGCCTGGTGTCGGCGGTGACGTCGTATTGGCTGGCGAAGAAGTACGCGACCTCGCTCTTGGCATCCTCGACCGGCGCCAGCAGCAACTGGTTCCAGAAGGTGGTGCCGTCCTTCCGGTAGTTCAGGATCGGCAACTCGATGCCGCGCCGCTCGGCGATGGCGGCCCGGATGCGCGACACATCATGCGGATCGGTCTCGGGCCCCTGCAGGAAACGGCAGTTGTACCCGATCACCTCCTCCGGTGCGTAGCCCGTCAGCCGGCAGAAGGCGGGGTTGGCGAAGATGATAGGGTTGTCGTGCTGCCGGGGGTCCGTGATGATCATCGGCATGCGCGTGGCCCGCACGGCCGCCGCGAACGGGTCGGTGAGCCCGTCCCCGCCCGCGATCTCGGACAGGATGCGATGGGTGTCGCGCCGGACCGTGTCCGCCCTGGCGGACGGTGACGTCACGTCTAAGGAACTGCTTTTCACGCGCGTCGCCTTGGGGGCAATCCAGCCCGGATGATGTTGGCCTTATGGACGGATTGGGGGGTCGTCGCCCAGCGGATGGTTCTACGCGACCCGTCAGACGGACGCGACGCATCGCCGGATGACCGTCATCACGTTTAATTGCGGACATTCGTGGACGACGCACCAAGCGAGATCCGGATCGCCGGCGGCAATCCGGATACGCCTGGAACTATGACGGGACCGGCGTCACACCGCGTGTTGGATCGCGTCGATGACCTGGGATGCGGCGTAGGGCTTCGGCACGAACCGACCGTGATCGGGCATCTCCCGGTCGGTGAACCGATGGCGTCCCGAAGTCAGGACCAGCCGAATATCGGGCCAGTTCGCGTAGACGCGTTCGGCCAGGCCGACCCCGTCCATGGAGCCCGGCATGTCGATGTCGGTGAAGAGTACGTCGATGTCCGACCTCTCGTGAAGGATGAACCATGCCTCGTCGGCGTGGCGCGCCTCGACGACGGCGAAGCCGGCATCCTCCAGCATGTCTACGGCCACCATCCGTACGAAGTCCTCGTCCTCGACGACGAGGATGACCGAAATTTCCGGGGGGCGCTGCGCAGACATCGCTCGTCAACATTGAATGATGCCATCCGTTGCCCGACGAATGACGATTGCGAAACGGCCGCGGGTGAAGCACAACATCGGCGCTCTCAACCTCGACGTGGGAGCGAACCGGCCCCCGACGGGTTTCCGTATCCGTGATCAAAGTCGGGTTTCCCGACCCAGGGTACGATCCGGGATGCCTATGATCGACGATGCCGCACTGACCGGCGACGAGTGGACGCTCGCCAGCTTCACCGCCGCGATCCACCGGGGCGGCGTCGGCCTGTGGGCTTGGTCGCCGACACGGCGCCTGGCCCAACTCGACGGTCTCTGTCGGGAGTTCTGGGGAACGTCGGAGACCGTCGTGGGCCTGGATGTGCTGTTCGCGAAGGTGAACGCCGAGGACCGGGACGCGATGATGCTCGACTGGGCGGCGAGCGCGACCGACCCGCATGCCTACGCCTTCGACTTCCGGATCGGCGACGGTCCCGACGCGCGCTGGATTTCCGCCCGCGGCGTGGGCGGGGACGAGGGTCAAGTCGGCGAATGGGTCCAGGCCATCTTCCTCGACATCACGGATCGCAAGCGCGCCGAGGAGGCCGAACACCTGCTGACCGCCGAACTCGAACACCGCGTCTCGAACATGTTCACCGTGGCCCGAGCGCTCACCGCCGTGGTCGCCCGGGAGGCGAAGTCGACGACGGATTTCGTGGAGGACCTATCCCGACGGTTCGGCGTCCTTCACCAGGCCACCACCCTGGCGACGCGCTCGCACAAGCATGAGAAGGGCAATGTCAGGCTGCAGGATCTGGCCGAGCGTATCCTCGCCCCGTACCGCAACGGGGCGAACATCGTCGTCGATATCGCCGGGAACGCCGTCGTGTCGCCGGACCGGGTCAACGACTACGCGATGATCTTCCATGAGCTCGCGACCAACTCGGCCAAGTATGGGGCACTGTCGGGCACGGGGGCGCTCCATCTGACGGGTCAGATCGACGGGGATGCGCTCAGGCTCACCTGGGCGGAAGGAGCTGCGTCTTCCGGGGCGGCCAAGGCCGAGGGCACCGGGTTCGGCTCGCGCCTCCTCAGGATGACCATCGAACGCAGTCTGCGAGGCCGGTTCAGCCGCACCATCGATTCCGGCGGGATGCATTTCGAAATGGTTGTTCCGACCGCTTGACCCGACGAGACCCTCGTCGTCGCCCCGGCCCACATCCAGCGCACCTGCGATCTATGCAGGATGCGATAGAGGTCTCGTAGGGACCCGGGATGGCACGCGTGGCCTAGAACGCCTCCCGGTTCCGGTCCTTCAGACTTGGGGTGGCCCGCCTTGCCGGACCCGATCAGGTACAGCACCCCGGCGCCCGCGACGGCGCCGAGGACCTGGGCGACGACGTAGGGAAGTACGTGCCGGTTGGCGCACCGGCCTGCCGACCACAGCCCGAGCGTGACGGCGGGATTGCAATGTCCCCCCCGGGATGGGCCCGGAGGTCAACCGAGTGTTCGCAGGCATCGGTTCAGACGTCCTCCGGCTCCCTTCAGGCGACCTTTCCCGCGATATCCGCCTGGCGATTGTCGAGCTTGCGAACTTCCGTGGCGATGTCCTGAAGGCTCGTGTCGCCCTTGCGCAGGACGGCGTCCGCCTCCGAGAGCCGATTGCGCTCCTCGACGGTGATGTTCCTCGCGCTGAGCACCACCACCGGGATGTCCGAGCAGTCCGGCAGCTCCCGGAGGCGATGCAGGAACGAAAACCCGTCCATCACCGGCATGGTGAGGTCGAGCAGCACGAGGCGCGGTAGGCCATGCCGGACCTGGTCGAGGGCCTCGGCGCCGTTCCCCGCCTCCCGGACGGTCCAGCCATTGCGCTCAAGTGTGCTCCGAAGCCTGTGACGCATGTCCGGATCGTCGTCGACGACGAGCACGTCGCCATCGGCCGCCCGGAACGGGTCCAGGATCGCCTTCAGGCGGGTCCAGTCCACCGGCTTGGGAACGGCCTCGACCGCCCCGAGCGAGGCGCTCAGGGTCGCGTCGGCCACGAAGCTGACCATGACCACGGGGATGCCGGCGAGGTCCGGGTCGGCCTTGAGCGCGGCGAGCACCGACCAACCGTCCATGTCGGGCATCATCACGTCGAGGAGGATGGCGCGGGGCTTGAGCGATCTCGCCATGTCGAGGCCGGTTCGCCCGTCCCCCGCCGTCCGCACGGCGAAGCGCTGACGTTCCAGGAACCGGGTCATCAACTCGCGTTGGGACGCCTCGTCGTCGATGACGAGGACCAGATCCCCCGAGGGCGCCGGGTCATCGGACGTCACCATCGGGGCCTTCTCCCCGGCGTGATCGGCCACCGCCGCCGGCACGCGAATGGTGAAGCTGGTGCCCTCGCCCTCGACGCTCTCGACAGAGATGTCGCCACCCAGCAACCGGGCGAAGGCGCGGCTTAGCGCCAGACCGAGGCCGGTCCCGCCGAACCTGCGCGTGGTGGTCTCGTCCGCCTGGGAGAAGCGTTCGAACAGGCGACCGACCTGTTCGGGGCTCATGCCGATCCCGGTGTCGGTCACCGTGAAACCGAGCCAATCGCCGGTGGCCCCGCGTTCACGGCCGACCCGGAGGGTGATGGTGCCGCCCTCCGTGAACTTGGCCGCGTTGCTGAGGAGGTTGAACACGCACTGACGCAGCTTGACCGCGTCCGTACGGGCATGGCCCACGTCCCCGGCCACCACGACGACGAGGGTGTTCCCCTTCCGCTTCACCAGCGCATCGACAGTGCCGGCGGCGTTCTCGACGAAGGCGGCGACGTCGATGTCCTCGGGGTCGAGCTCCATCTTCTCGGCCTCGACCTTCGAGAGGTCGAGGACGTCGTTGATCAAGCCGAGCAGGTGCTGGGCGTTCGTCTTGATCTTGCCGAGGTCGCTGAGCAGGCTTTCCTGGCCGAGCTCCTCGGCTTCCTCCTCCAGCATCTCGGAGTAGCCGATCACCGCCGAGAGCGGCGTGCGCAACTCGTGGCTCATGTTGGCGAGGAAGCGGCTTTTCGCCCGGCTATGCTCCTCGGCCGCGTCCCGGGCATGCTTCAGCGCCGCCTCGTAGTCGTGGCGGTCGGTGATATCCTCGTGGATGCCGACCCACTCCCGGATCGTCCCGTCGGGGTTGCGGACCGGCCGCCCCTTGACCGCGAACAGGCGGTACTCCCCTTCGCGGTTCCGGACGCGGTGCCGGAGCTCATACCCCCGGTCCCCCGCGACGGCGTCCCGCCACGCCGACTTCGTGGCCTCGACGTCGTCGGGATGCACGGCTTCGGCCCATCCGGTACCCTGGCACTCGGCCTCGGACTGGCCGGTATAGGCTTGCCAGTATAACTGCGGTCCGACCATCGCGCCGCGGGCGTCGGCGGTCCAGATGATATCTCCGACCGCCTCGGCCGCGGCCCGGAAGCGTCCCTCGCTCACATGGAGGTGCCTTTGGACGCGCTGCTGTTCGAAGGACGCCGCGAGCATCCCCATGAAGAGGATGACGAAGGTCGCCCCGGCGACGTAGAGGGCGAGGTACTGCTGGCTCAGTCCGACGCCGGTGGCATGGGCCGCCCGCGCCCCGGCATCCTCCGCCGTGAAGGTCGCCGCCGCCATGCCGGTGTAGTGCATGCCGGCGACCGCCAGACCCATGACCGCGGCCGCGAACAGTTTCTGCCAGACGCTGTTCTGCCGGAAGGTCAGCCAGAGCGCGACGGTCGCCGCGGTGACGGCCAGGGCCACGGATACGGCGACCACCGGAAGGCTGTAGGCGAGGTTGCCCGGAACCCTCATCGCGGCCATGCCGGTGTAGTGCATCCCGGCGACGCCGATGCCCATCAGCGGTCCGCCGACGAGGACGTCCCGCGTTCCCGCCCCCCTGCGGGTGACCCAGGCGAAGGCGGCGCCGGTGGCGGTGATGGCAATCAGGAGCGACAGGGCGGTGATGCCGAGGTCGTACGCGGCGGGCATGCCCATCTCGAAAGCCAGCATGCCGACGAAGTGCATCGCCCAGATGCCGCCGCCCATCGCGAGGGACGCGAGGGCGACCCAGGCCCAACGCATTCCGCGCGCAGCCCCGCGGACCCGTCCGCCGAGGTCGAGGGCCGTGTAGGAGGCGAACACCGCGATGGCGATGGAAAGCGCGACGAGGGCGGGATCGTAACCGGTATGAACCATGCGGAGTCCGTAGGGGGGGTGAGCCGCTCGTGCCCGACCAACCCGGGCGGACTTCAAGGCGGGACCGTTCCAGGACAACGCTCGGGATCGACCGGGCGACCGACATGTCCCGGGGAATTCACGCAGGCACCAGACAATCCGTGCGCCGGGTTCCCAGACGTGACCGGGATGTACCTCGTCGCTCTCCGCTCAAGTCTCGTCGGAACGGATGCATCGTCGACTTGGGATCGGGACGGATTGGCTTGGTAGGCCCGCGCCTCACGCTTCCATCGGTACGCGGTGGGGCTCTCCGGCATGGTGGGCAGCGGCGGGACCGCCACGCCTGCCAGGAACGCCGTGATACCGGTCATCGGGTGTTGTTCGGCCGATCATACCGTTCCCGCGAACGCGACGGGTATGGTTCGATTTCGATTGCGCGCCAGCTTGCCCGTAAGACATCGTTGCGTCCCTGTGCGCGCGGCCATCAGGCCGCGACGCCGCCGTCCTCCGGCCTGCGCCTGCGGTAGCGCCCGCCGCCCTCGCTCACGAACAGGCGCCTGCGGTACACCCGCTCGTCGATGGCCCCCCTGACCGTGTCGACGCTCCATTCCTGCTTATGCTTGCCGGCTTCCTCCACAAGGTCGGCGCCGATCCGAACCGTAATGTTGTTCACGTGCAGCGCCTCGCGCTCCGGCAGGACCTCCTGGATGTCCCGGATGACGCGTCGCCACAACTTCAGTGCCCGAACCTTCGCAGCCTGCTTGCGCTCCACTCCAAGCTCCGCCAAGAGCCGCGCGATCTCGGCACGAAGCATTTCAATCTCGGCGTCGCGCAAGTCGACCATTCCAAGCGCCTCGTGCCTGAGCTCCCGCTCTGCCGCGATCGCCCCCGCCATGCGCACCTGTTCCTTAACCATGACCGCCGCGGCCTAAGCCTCCGCCGCCTTCCACAACGCCACGCCGGCCTTCGCCATCTCCGTCTCGACCGCATTCGGCAGGCCCGCAAGTTCGATGATCGGGCTGTACGCGCTCTCCCGGGTCCGCTCGGCCAGGTGCTCGCCAACCGACGCGGCCCTATCATCATATCCTGCCAGGCCTCACGCACATCCCGACCGCATTGCTACCGATGATCCGTAAACGTGGACGGGTTTGGGGAAGCAGCAATGTGTCTCTGGTGCCCTCGCGGGCGAGTGGCTCAACCGGCTAAATGTTCAATCGAACCAGCATCAATTCCCTAGGCGACGCTTATGCGAATGGCCCGCCATGACAGCCGCCTCAATGAATGTCCGCTATGGGTGAGCTGCCGAGGCTGATCGAATGACCGAGATGGGCGCATTGCAGAACGTCTGCTCAGGGGCGCGAACCAGCGTCCACAGTCCAATCTGACTATCCGGTTGCCCTTACCCCATTGCGCTGGATCCAGAATGGGCTGGTCACGCTTGATGCTATAACCCGACTGTAACGAGCTCTGCCTATGACGCCATCGATGACCGATCCTCGCGATGATCTACTTCCGTTGGCACCGATACGAGCATGGCGAGAATGAGTGCGAGAAAATCGGTTTAATAACGATACTGCTACTTCTCTCCTCGATCATTCGGCATCAGCCCGCGTCCATCAAATCGCAGTTGAAACAATGAGTTAGTCCATTTGGTGCTTGTTCACGGGTGCGTGCGCAGTGACCCAACTGTCAAATTCGAGCTATCTCGCGCGTGCCGTCAGGGTGTCGGTACCGGCTCGACCACACTCTCTAGGTGGGCCGAGCGAGCCGCCGGAAGGTAGCGATACAGGGTTGAAGCCGTCACCCCGAGCCGCTCAGCGACTGCACTGACCGTCAACGTACCGTCCCGCAACAGCACCCTCGCTACGTCGAGATCGGAAGCGCTCAGCAACTTCGGACGCCCACCGAGCCTTCCCCGGGCTCGCGCCGCCAAAAGCCCAGCCATCGTCCGCTCACGGATAATCGACCGCTCGAATTCTGCCAGCGCTCCGAAGATGTGGAATACGAGTTTGCCTCCGGAGGTAGTCGTGTCGATCGCCTCGGTCAGCGAGCGAAGGCCGATCCCACGTAGCTCTAGATCGTCGAACGTAGCGATCAGTTGGCTGAGTGAGCGCGCCACGCGGTCGAGCTTCCACACGACGATCGTGTCGCCCGCGGACACCGATGCCAACGCTGCCTTTAACTCCGGCCGATCGCGCTGCGCCCCCGATGCCTTCTCGACGTATAGCCGATCGCATCCAGCACGTTCGAGAGCATCGACCTGGAGCTCAGGGTTCTGATCCTGGGTCGACACTCGTGCGTAGCCGATCAGCACGTCCCACTCCCTGTCTCACCTGCGGCGACCTCGCGTCCGCTGCCCCTTTCTCGGAGACGGTTTCGAGAGCCAACGGAGGCCACGTTGCCCATGACGAAATCCTGCCGGAAGCCGACCTCCGAAAAACGCTGGTTTGTCTGAGGGTGGCCAAGCTTGCGGCTGCCCAGGCTCTCAGAAGCGGGTCAGCGCGATTTTGACGGGGAGAAGCGCGATGGGACGGAAGAGTGGGTTCTTGGCGTTCATTCTGTGGGGCTGCGGGTTGTTCCTGCTGTGCGGCCTGCACCGGATCTATGTCGGGCGGTTCTGGACGGGTCTGCTGTGGTTCTTCACGCTGGGCCTTTGCGGGATCGGGCAGCTGATCGACCTTTTTCGGCTTGGCGACATGGTCCGGGTGGCCAACAGTGAGGGCGCTGGTGGCGTTCGCCATCTATCGTCGGCGAACACGGTCGCCCCGGTGTTCAACGTCACGATCAACGCGGTGCCTGCGGGGGTGATGCCAACGACGTCCGAGCAGATCGGCGCCAGCACGCCGCAGCTGCTCTCCCGGCGGTAAGCACAGCATGTGGATTTCCGAGCGTTGGCCACGCTTCTCTTTGCTGGCGTTGACGTGCACGCTCGCCAGCGGCCCTGCTCGTGCGACCGCGGACGGCCCGGATCGGTTCGCGGTCCGAGACGTGCGAGCAGATGACACTCTAGCCCTGCGAGCCCAGCCGAACGCGAGCGCGCGCAAAATCACCGCGCTACCGCCGAACACTCGGGGGCTCGAGAACCTCGGCTGCGTCGACGGGAAGACCGGGCAACAACCGAGCGACACCGGGCCAGCCCGCGATCAACTCTGGTGCAAGATCCGCATCGGCAGCTTCGTCGGCTGGGCGTCCGCACGTTTCCTACGCGAGGAAACAAAGGTTCTGAAGCCTTACAGCGCTTCAGGTGCCCCGACGGGACCCAAAGACTTCAAGGCGACATCCACGGCGATCGAGACGCAGGCTGCGGGCGAAGGCCGGTGGAAGGTCATGACGCAGTCGGTCGTAAGTGGTTCGGCCACGGCTGACGTCCCCAACGAGGTGACCGTTTCTGCGCAGCTCGTCGATTGCCGTCTGGGAAGCTCGGAGGTGATCCGTTTGACCGGCGATCCTTCTGGTTATTCGACACCGATCGAGGAGAAGCCAGGTACGCGCTTCGAGCCGCCGCTTTCGGACAAAGACGAGCACAATCTCTGGTGGTTCGTGTGCCGAGGCGCCTCACAGCGCTATCGATGATTCGAGATCGTCAGCGCAGTACCGCTCGTCCGAAAAACGAGGGTTTGCACGATGATGCTGGTTCCGACAATGCCAAGCTTAGGCTGTGAGCTGATTTCCGGAGACAGTTTCACGAGGTCGCGCCGTTGAGCTCTGGGGAGGATGGGGGAGGGTCCGCCGCGTCACAGAGCGCGAGGATAAAGATGGCCATCACGATCAAGGAGCTATCGGAACGGGCAGGGGTAAAGATCCCCACGATCCGGTACTACGAGCGGCAAGGACTGCTACCTGAGCCGGTACGAACGAGCACGGGGCAGAGGCGCTACGGGACGGTTGACGTCGCTCGCCTTCGCTTCGTCCGCTTCGGTCGTGGACTTGGGATGGAGATCGGCGAGATTCGTGCGCTGATCGAAATGGTGGGCGAAGGCAACGGCGAAGAAGTTGTTGTGGCGGCCGAAGCTATCGCCGAACGGGCTGAGCGAATGAAGGCGCTCTGTATCGGGCTGCAGGCGATCTCGGTGGCCATCATCGGTGGGTCGATTGACGAGGCGGAGGCGTTTGATCGGCTCATGGCAGGGGAGGGGGCGGAGGTAGCGGAGCCGGCAGAACCCCCTCCCGCACCGAACCCGGATGCAACCGAGGCGCCTCAGGGTCAGAGCCGCCAGCCCATGGACACGGCCGTGGTACAGGAAGAGGCATCAACGGCAGTCGAGCTGGCCGCGGAAGGACCTATGGCAGAGGCAGCACCGGAAGGTGATGCACCCGAGACACCGCTTTCCAAGCCGAAGCGCAAAAGGACCCGTGCAAGGTCCTAATGGGTAGGATGGCGGTGACCCAGCCGTCCAACCCCTCAAGGCAGCTTCAGATATACTTCAGCGTCATCGCATAACCAATACCAAGTGCTGCCGCAGCATTGATTCACGATCCATACTGCGCCGCACAAATTAGTCCCTATTGTTAGTAGATAATCTATAAACTATTGACACAAAACGCCTTCTCTTGAAGTGCTCTTTTGAATTTGGTACGACATCTCGCCCGACGAGAGACGGGCCGCACGTAGCCATACAAATGTAGCATCTCCGGCGGCGACGAAACCGAAAGTTTTCGGCGAACGGTGCCGGCTACTATGCGGGTTCTTAAGCTCTAGCTGCGCTTGAAAAATGCATCTCGACAGCACGTTGCGCAGGCAAACGGCGCATCACGTCTTCAATCCAGCACAGATCATTCGGGATCCCATGACTAAACTAATCTGGCAAACACCAAAGATCACAGAAAGGCCAAATAAGATGCAAGACGACAAAACAGCTCCAATCATTGATCCTCAAGGCTTATTGGCTCTCGAGAAAACTGTTGCTCAGATCAAGGCGGACCATCCCTCCACCACCCTGATTGGGTTGTGGCATGGCCAAGGCGAGGGTTCGGCAAGGTATATTGAAGCAGCAAAAAATGCGGGCTTCACGATGCACCTTAGCACGACAGAAAACGAACTGGCCGAGAACATCGGGACCATAGAGGGGATCACACTCGCCCTCATAGTCCAGGATTTCATACCCAAATCTATCCGAGGTATTATCACGGCCGCATGCGAGAAATACGATCCATTCTATTTTATACACATTTCTTCCTGCTTCGGGATAGACCCAGAGACGCATCATCGATCGATCATCACGAGTTTCTGCTCGGATGCATCCACCGACAGTCTGGCGTGCAAGAGGGTGTCTGACGCTACATACAAGGCTTTCGACACCGCCAACGCCGACGCTTTGGGCATCGATGAAAGGTCTTTAATAGACCTCGATGATTTGTTCGCCGCCATCACGCGCAGATCGAAAATTCGAACTGAATAGACATTCTCTTTAACAGCAAAAGCTTCGATAATGACCAAGCAATTTATCAGCCACCCGCGGGCCTACACCGAAGAAGAGTGGTACGAGGCTTCGCGCGTGAGCGGAACCTCGACCATCTCTGACGACATTAAGGCGGCGGTAGACCCTGAGAGTGCTGCGGCGACCGCCACCAACGCGCACCCCGCCGACACGTTCGCGGTCGCGCACGCCAACCCAGGTCGCGACGATCGTAATCATTCTACCCATCGGTCGTCCTACGTCCCGGTGGTCGCTCACGAGGCGGCACTGGACGGCCGGCGCCCACCCAACAGCGGTGTCGAGACCGAGCCCGCCAAAAGGTCTGATGAGCCCCCGGCGGACGCGGATTGGGAGGCGCTCCTCATGGACGCCTTCGGTTTCTCGTCTTCGACCGGCACTGCTTCTCCGACACATCCGGCGGAGGCGATCGACCATTCCATAGACAGTGGTCCAGAAGCGTCTGCGAAACACCCCCGGTCGTGGGCTTCCCAATCGGTATCGGGGGGCGACGATGCAGAGGAACCATGGACGGATGAGGACATCGAGGCGTCCTTCAGAGAGGCCATTACTGAGTCGACGCCTCCGCGCGCAACCGACCCTACAAAGCCGACAGTCCTCCCGCAGATCCGGGTGACGAGTGGCCTACGTGCGCTTGCTGAAGCCGCCAAAAACGTCCGAGACGCGGGAGGCGTTACCGAGGAGGACGCGAAGGCCGCATCCCGCCGCCGGGGCAAAGGCCGCAAAACGCGCGTCATCGCGGCGCTGAACGCTTTCGTCGAGAGTGATAATCGCTACCAAGGTGCCAGGGAGGTCGTAGCGCAGACACGCCACCGCTACGATCAAGTCCTCGGTACGGTAACTTCCAACCAGCACAGGGTCGAGGCCGCGCGCGCAGCGTACACCGACAGCATCGATCTCGAGGTAGACTTTCACCTCTCGCATTTGGCTTCGGTCGCTGACCGAATCGAGCGGTGTGGTCCCCATGGGGGGCTCGCATGCGGTTCATACTGGTGCACCCGCTGCCGCAACCGTTTCTCAGGCCGCTTGATCGAGGATACGCGAACGCAGTTAGAGCAGCGCTACGGCGCCGACCTTGAGCACGCCCGGTCCAATCTCCTGCACGCCACGATCCTCAACGATATCGTCCTCCCCGACCCCGATCTCGACCGAGAGCACCTCGCGGACTTCGCCGCTTCCGTCATCCGACGCGACCACCGCGAGATGCTCGGTTACCTACGGCGTTGGCAGAAAGACCGTCGTAGCGCGATGTCAGCTGCACTGATCAAACGCGGGCTTAGTCTGGAGCTGGCCGAGGATTGGATCGGGCTTCACGACCGGGACAGGCGGTTCTACCACCCCGACAACGTCACGGCCGACGCCGACCGGCTGATAGGGTGGAACGATATCGTCGAGGAGGCTCGAGCCCACTTCCGATCCCAGCGAAGGCGGCCCGACCTTGAGGCCTCTGACCTCATCTCCTGCCGCGATGACGAGCGGTACGAGGCGTACCTTTGGCAGTTGCGCAAGGCGACGCGGCTGGAACGAGAAGACATAGTCACGCTTGCTCAAGGCTTCCAGTGCATCTACCGCGAGTTTACCGCGATCACAAAAACGAACTACCCCGAGCGGCTTAAGTTCAAGAGCTCGATCGAGAAGGTGATGAAGCGCGAGCGGAAGAAGCTCTACCGCATCATCAAGGAGGATCAGCTTCCTGGCATCGCCGTGACCGGCATGTTCGAGTTGGAGCTCGTCGACCTCCGTCACGCGATCGGCGGGGATCATCAGCACAGCGTCAAGGCGAAGACGCTTCGCGTTCTCGCCACACAAGAGCGTAAGCCGACGAAGAAGCGCAAGAAGGACGAGAGAATATCATTCGAAACGGAGCGGCGCCGGATGAAGCTCCGTGCGAAGATGCGGCTGCTGGATGAGGCGCGGGCAAGTATCGCCGCCAACAAGGATCTGCCCGAGGCTGACTTCCCGGGTCTTCGTTACGCGGTCCTTCTGCATATGCATGTCCTCATCGACCTAAACGGGACGCCGCGGGAAGACGTCGAACGATGGCTGACTGGGAGAGAGGTCAGTACCCGGAGGTTCTCCGGCCAGTGGCCGCTCCCCTATCAGGTGATGCTGAAGGGCCTATACGAAAGTAAGTCAGTCAACGACAGCATCCGAGACATCAGCTTCTACCCGATCAAGGCACCCCTCACATTCAATTACGAGAACACCGCACCGAAGCGCGATGAGGACCTGCCGGAGACGGACCCCAGACACTTCTCCGATGAGGCGCTTGCGATCCTCGCGTGGCTGCAACAGGGGATCGGCCACGAGAGGCTAAGGATCGCGATCAACTGGCCTGGGACAGAGCAGGAGAAGCGCGGCCCTAAGCCCAAGCACACGCCGATCCCGAAGATGACCGAAGACGAACTGGACGAGGCACTCGCTGCCCGTGGCTCGAGCTTGCCTAGACCGCCGGTGGGCGAGACCGACATCGGCTTTCTGTTCGAGGAGCCAGGGGAGGGCCCTCAGGCTGCATATCGCCCCGAGGCGAGCACATCGACGGCGAGTGATGGGGATGCCTCAAGGCCTCCCGACGACGAGAATCCACCGGGTGAGCATGTGTCGAATTCAGGCGATCGAGGTGAGGCTGGAAGGGAATGATACGACACTGCTCCCTTCATTCACAACGACCAAGGCGGCGGCAGGCGCGACCATAAGCTAGGTAGGATAAGGCGTTAGCTCCCGCTCGAGATCGCACGCAGAGTCGAGCCACACGGCCGACTGTCTAATTCGCTCCCCCGTGGCTCAGGGCACTCGGGCCAACACCCAAATCGCGATGATCCAGGTCCCGTTGCACGATGAGCGGGAACGCCCGAGCCATGCCTCGGACGATCGGGTCGTCGCGTCCGCAACCGGAGGCACCCATGACCATCGACCCAACCCGCATCGACAAAGATCAACTACACGAGCTCCGGCACAGCGTCGCCCGAGCGTATGACATCGATCCCCACCGCCAATACGGCGAGCGCGCTGCCGCTGCGCTGCTCATTCCGCCAGGGGAACGGCGCAATGCAAGCGGCGATGTCTCGACCCTCAAGCGCAAGCGGCGCGCTGGCAAGATTCCTCATGTTCCCCTCGGGGATGGCTCCGTCGCGTACCTCGGGTTGATGCTCTGCGACTTCCTCGCGTTTGGGGAGCGCTCGATCCTTCTCTGGGGCGGCGATCCCGGCAGCATTCCGGCTGATCCTGAGGGCGGCCCTGCTCCTCATCAAGGAAATGGGGGAGGGCGGAAGCACATGGCTATGACGGGAGCGTCCGATGGGCCGGTACACCAAGCGTGAGCATGCAGCGGGCAAGTTCTGGCTCGACAAACGACCGAATAGCCCGGCCTGGTGCATCTGCTGGATGGACGGCCGGCAGCTGCGGCGCAAGTCGACCGGCACCGATGACCTTGATGCTGCCATTCAGGAGCTCAAGGCGCACTATCTCGCTGCAGACACGCCCGACGTTCAGGACGTAACCCGCGTGCCAATCGCAGACATTGTCCAGGCGTACTACCTCCAGCACGGTCAGCATCTGACGTCCCGGAAGTGGCTGAAGTACGCCATCGATCATTGGGTTAGGTTCTTTGGCGATTTGGAAAGCGTATGGGCCGCGACGCGCCCCGCACGGATCGAGCGTTTCATCGATGAACTTCGGCGACGCGAGCTGAAGCCTTCTTCGATCAACAACGTCCTCACAGCTGGCAAAGCGGCGCTGAGTCGTTCGTGGCGGCGCGGCGAGCTCACACGGCAAGTCCATGTGCCGAGCGTCAAAGTTACGAAGATGCAGCCAAAGGGCAGGCCGCTATCCGTTGAGGAATGCGCTGCCTGGCTCGATAAGTCGGCCCCACACTTTCACGCCCTGCTGCTCATCTGCCTTGCCACCGGGAGTCGGCCGGAGGCCGTCAAGCAGCTTCAGTGGACGCAGGTCGATTTCGACGACGACTTGTTGCACCTTAATCCCGAAGAGCGCGAGCAGACGTCAAAGCGGCGTCCAGTGGTTAAGATGCCACCAAGTCTAATCGCGTATCTGCGTCAGCTTCCGCGTGAGTCGGATTTCGTGGTCAGCTTCCGGGGGAAGCCAGTTGACCGGTACTACACCGCGCTAGGCGAAAGCAGACGGCGAGCAGGGCTTGATGGTCGAGTGAACCTTTATAGCCCGCGGCACACGGTGGCACGCTGGCTGCGCAAGGAGCGGGTGCCGTTCGAGGAGGTGGCGGGCCAGCTCGGGCACCGAGTGGCGGGGTTTGCAATCACCGAGATCTACGCGGCGTATTCGCCGGACTACCAGGCGCTGGCCACCGCGGGGATCGAGCGGCTGCTGCAGGCGATCGCGGTGCACAGTCAGTCGTGTCAGTTCCTCGTCCAACGAGGGGCGAGGCCGGCGGGGCACGTGGGCGTATGCGCTTCCCGTCTGGACGCTATCGGTCTGCACGAAGCGTCCGGTCCGCGGTAATCTTGGCTCGATGGGGTCTACGGCACCCACTGAGGTCTCATAGACGGCGCTGGCTATCCCTCCAGCAGAGAGGGAAGACGAAGTCCAAGCTCGACCACCACAGGGTTCGTTTCACCTCCACTCTCGCCGTTCGCGAGCGGTCACCATGGCGATAGGCACCGCCATGGAGGTCATCAGAGCACGATGTCGTATGCGGCGAGCTCGGGCAGCATCGCTTCGACGACGAAGTCCACGAACGCCACCGGCACGTCCAGGTAGAACTCCCTGTCGGAGTAGGCCCCAATGCGGGCGGTCAGTCCTCGTGCGGTGAACCAAGACGCCAAGCGCCGCAGATCAGCTTCAGGGGTATCACTGAGGAACGAGACCTGCGAACGCTCCCGGTCAGCATCTCGGTGCCCGGTATCGCTGCGGCTGAGCTGGAGATCCACGTTGGCCCCGGTCTGCCGCAACCAAACGGCGCGTTCGGTGCGCCGCAGCTCCACGAAACCGAGCTGCTGGACGAACATGTCCACGACGATCTCGAAGTGACACGGATTGACGCGATTGGCTACGTGGTTGAACCGCAAGATCTGGCTCCCTCCCCTTGGGCGATAGCGTCTCTACGTCGAACACCAGCTGAGCGCTTGTCCCATCATGATCGCGCGTGGGGCTACGTGATAGGGGTGCTGCGCTGTGCGATTCAGGCTCTAGATGATTACCGCTACGATCCGCGGTGGGTCGGCGATTCGGGGCAGGGCGCAGGCGGTTGCGTCTCACCGGTATTCGAAGGTTCGCTCCCCCATACCCGGCGAAGCTTGATCCGTTGTGCAAGACCGGACGCTCCGCTTTGCGCCCATCCCGGCCATTCGATGGGTTATCACGAGTTCCCACAAGCAGACGTTACCACCGACGTTCGGAGAGCGGCCTACGGGATGATCTAACGGTACGGAAGCGGCTGCCGACATGGCCGAACAGTCCTTAACCGTGTCTGTCCCGCGGCAATCCCGCCGAGTTCTATAAGGATCTCAGATGTGTGCGATTTTGCGTTCCAAAAGGCAGAGATGACCCGATGGAACGCTTATGATTCTTGGTACGGACCGTTCCACAGGAGCGGGCCCTATTGGACCGATTTTGGTAGTGGGGTTCGGTGCACGAGCTTGCAGCAATCGCCTTGGAGGCGGGTGCAACGGCTGCAGCGGGTGGGAAGCGGGATTTGACGTAACGCTTGGAAGCGGACCTTCAACTCCGCTCCCGGCTCAGTCGTTCGGGGTGATGCAGTTGGTATTTTTAAGGATCGCCCTCGGTCAAACACCATTTGGCGCAGCTCGCTTTCGCGCAGTACCAGCAGGTGCTCGATAAGCTCTAGCTTAGAACGCCTTCAGATTTGAACCGTTGTAAGTGTTTGATCTATAACACGTTTTCGGCTTGCTCAAGGATCTGTGAACGGCGATCACTGGGGCGTTGCGCCGTTCAAGGCGCGTGTCAGCGTGATCTATGTCTTACCGTTCCTCGCTCCTCGCCGTCCTTCTCGCCACCACCACCCTCGCTGGGAATGCGAGCGCGCAGGACGGGACCATCCAGCTCAACGAGATCTCAGTCGACGCGGCAGGACCCGGCAGCTCTGCCCCGGGACCGATGGGCTCCAGCGGCCTCAACCTCAGTGCGGGCGACGGCGGCACGGCCGCGACCAGCGGCGGTGGCGGTGGTCCGTCCGGCATCACCGGCTACACCGCCCGCGTGACGACTGCGGGAACGAAGACCAACACGCCAATCATTGAGACGCCGCAATCGATCTCGGTCGTCACCCGGGAGCAGCTCAACGACCGCAACGTCCAGACCCTGAGCGATGCGATCAACTACGTCCCCGGCGCCATATCGGCCCGGTCGGGCTTCGATCCGCGCTTCGACCAGATCTTCATCCGCGGCTTCGACGTGCTCACCAACCAGGGCACCTACCGCGACGGCCTGCGCGTAATCGGCAGCGGGTTCATCTTCCCGCGCATCGAGCCCTACGGCGCGGAGGCCGTGACCATCCTACGCGGGCCGTCCGCCGGTCTCTACGGCCTCGGCTCGCCGGGCGGCATCCTCGACATCACGAGCAAGCGCCCGGTTTTCGTGCCATTCGGCGAGGTCCAGTTCCAGGCCGGTAGCTTCGACCGCGTCCAGGGCAACTTCGACTTCGGTGGCCCAGTCGAGGGCTCGGGCGGTACCATGGCCTACAGGCTGACCGGCATCCGTCGCGAGGCAGGCACCTTCATCGGCCTCGGCACCAACGACGACCGGTTCAACATCGCGCCCGCCTTTACCTGGAAACCCGATGCCGCCACGACGTTCACGTTCCTGAGTGAGTTTCAAACGACCAACACGCCAGCCACGACGTTCTACTACAACTACCCAGGTTTCCGGGCGAGCCCGTACTATATGGGCGACCCGCGCTTCGCCGGTCTCGACCAGACGCAGTATCGGGTCGGCTACGCCTTCGAGCATTTCATCACGCCCGATTTGGTCTTCCGCCAGAACTTCCGGCACTACGGCGTCTTCCTCAGCGGGAAGTACGTCGATATCAACGGCATAAACGACGCAAACACGATCGGCACGCGCGACACTGGCTACATCCGCGAAGGCTTGGTGCAGCAGACGCTGGACAACCAGTTGGAGGCGCGCTTCGCCACCGGCCCGATCGCTCACACCGTGGTCGGGGGCGTCGACTATGCGCGGTACAGCTTGAGCCAGCGCCTCGGCTTCGGCCTTGCCCCAGATCTGAACCTGATCACGCGGAACTACGGCCAACAGTTCATCGCCACGCCGACCCTCGGGTCCGCCGCACGTCAGACCCAGGAGCAGATCGGCGTCTACCTGCAGGATCAGGCCAAGTTCGGCGACTTAATCCTCACCCTGAACGGACGCCACGATTGGGTCTTCCAAGACAACTTCACGACCCCCGACAGCGCGGTCTCACGCCAGAACAACAGCGCGTTCACGGGCCGGGTCGGACTGGGTTACGTCCTAGCGCCGGGCCTCGTGCCCTACGCCAGCTACGCCACAACCTTCACCCCGCAGGTGGGCCTCGACCGAAACGGACAGGCGTTCAAGCCGGCGACCGGTGATCAAATCGAGGCGGGCGTGAAGTACCTGATCCCCGGCACCAACATCCAAACCGCATTCGCCGGCTTCGACATCACACAGTCGAACATTTTGATCCCCGACGCGTCCTCCCTCGCGTTCCAGACCGCCGGCGGTGCCGTGCGCTCGAAGGGCTTCGAGGCCGAGGCGACCGCCAACCTCGCCCCAGGCACCAACCTAACGATCGCCTACACCCACGTCGACATCCGGTTCGTGAACTCGGTCTCCTCAACCGGCCAGTCGCTCGCCGGCAACCTCGTCTCGGGCATTCCCCAGGATACCTACGCGTCGTTCCTGACCTACGCGTTCCCACCATCCTCGCCTCTGCGCGGCCTTCAGATCGGCGGTGGCATCCGCTACATCGGTGCGAGCTTCGCCGACGATCAGAACACGGTGCGCAACACTGCCGTCACGCTCTACGACGCTTTGGTGGCCTACGACTTCGCGGCCCTCGATCCGAAGTACAAGGGCTTCCGTGCGCAGCTCAACGGCTACAACATCTTCGATCGGAACTATCAGACCTGCTCGTTTGGGTTCTGCAATCGCAACCAGCCGGCGACGGTCATTGGCAGCCTGATCTACCGGTGGTGAGAGGCGCCCCCTTCAACGGCTGGGTATTCGAGTGCTGAACCGTTACACCAGCACGACGACCGCGGCGCGCTGCATGGCGGGCTGCGGCTGAGGTGATACGGGCGTGAGAGGATGCCGTGCACGAGATCGATCTGACCCCAACTTACCAGGACACCCTTCGTCTCGCGCAGCTCCGGAAGCAGGCGAAGAGCCTCGGACTGAAGTTGTCGAAGTCGCGCTGGCGTCAGTCTTATATTCGGAACCGCGGCGGCCTGATCCTCCTCGATAGTCGGGACGAGGTCGTCGCAGGGGACGGCTACAGTCTCAATCTGGCGGCGGCCGAGAGGATCTTGTCCGTCATGGCCGATCAAATGCCCTCTTCGATGGCACGATCGATGGAACGTATGGGGTCGGCATAGAAAGCTTTGCTCAATAAGCGCCCCAGTGCCGGTAAGCAGACCTTTCCGAGGTCCTAGAAGGGTCGAAAGCAGACTCTAGACTCTACGCGGGAAAGATATGTAGCATCGTGCCGATCACGCCAAGCGCACATATGCCGATTAGAGCCGCTGTGATGTACAATAGCATCTAGCTTTCACTTTTGATGGGCGAGTGGCTGTCGTCGTCAGGATCGTCAAACCAATCTGTCACGTGGTCATATCATGTCGGGCAAGTTGAAGAGCGGCTTATGTACGCTATGCAATGAGAACATAAACCTATAAGCTTCTTCCGGTCTGCCCGTGCCCCCCGAGCGATCTGCTTGATCGCCTACGACGAGCTCGCCATCGGCGTGACGACGTGCATAAAGCTCGCCAGGCCAGCGCTCCGCACCGGGTGGAAGGGTTTAGCCTGTGCTTCGCAGTATCGTTTCAGGTGAAGGCTCGCCTCGTGGCTGACACAGCTCACGGGGAACACCGCTAGATCCGCTTGCCCAACCAGCCCCGCCAGAAGGCACAGGTTGTCCTCGATACCTCCGTCATGGTTGAGCAGCCTGCCGCCCCTGGCCTCCACGAAGCGGCGGAGATTGGCCACCTGACGCCGCCGGCCGCCAACATAGAGGATGACCTGTCCGTCTAGCCGTCCCGATGTTTGGCTATCGGCTGTATCCACGCTCGGCACATCCAGAGCCGCTTCGAGGGCAGCCAGTTCCCTTTCGGCAACTGATCGGCGGGCTATCTCCGTGGCTAGATCAGCGCTGAGGCGTTCGGCTGCGCCAGCCAGCACCGCAAGCCGCTCCTCCAACGCGGTCGCATGCGCGATCTCCCGGGCCAGCCGCACCTCCAGGCCGCGCGTGGACGGTGGCTCGATGGTCGTAGTAGCCGGGATGGGACGCTCGATTTCGATCGTCCGGGTGCGCTTCCCGAGATCGTCGCGCTCGCGCATGAGCGCCATGATGCGCTCGTCCCGTGCCGCAAGCGCTTCATCGCGTCGGCCCAACTCCTCTTCGAGATGGCGCAGGCGGCGGATGTCGGCCCGGTTCGACTGACCGACGAGGTGCGAGAGCATGTGCACTTCGCCGAAGATTTCCTGCACGAGTGGCCAGTCGGTGGCTGGGTGGGTGATCGCTGCCCAATAAGCGCCAGGGATAGCCCCACGCTCCAGCGAGGACTTCCAGAGCGCCCGAACCGCGTCAGCGGTGCGCGCCTCGGCAAAGCGTTCGATCTCCCGCTCGTGCCGCCGGTCCAGGGTCTTTTGCAGCAGACGGCCACCCCCGTCCTTGCGACCGGCTATCTGGACGATCTCTCCGTGCAGGTGGTGCTCACTGATCGTCCGAGCGTCGGCACGCCCAAGCTTGGCCAGGATCGCGCGGGCTTCAGAGTTGGTCAAGCAGGTGCCTACGATCGAGCAGTGCAGGTTCTCGGCAAGCTCCCAGATCCGGTCCCGCGGTTTATCCGCCGAGTCGGGTTCAGGCGGCGGCACGAACGGCGGACGGGTGACGGAAGCGAGGGCGCGCAGCGCTGGACCGTCGAGGTGAGCGATTGGCGGCATCGGCGTCTCGTCAGTCGTTATATCCATTCGGATATAACACTCTGTCCAAAAACAATCGGCTTGCCTAGGGGGAGGTCACAGCCGGCAGGTCGTCTGCGGTTCGCTCGGGAGCAGCAATCCGATCTAGGAAGGGCGCGGCCGCCCGGTCGGCAGCACGCTCGATCGCCCTGTAATGCGCGACCAGATCGACTCCGAGTGTAGACAAGCGTGCCCCGCCTCCCGCCTTACCGCCAATCTGCGCCTCGACTACCGGCTGCCCGAAACCGCTGTTCATCGCCTCAATGAGCATCCATGCCCGCCGGTAGGACATGCCGAGCGCCCGCCCGGCTGCGCTGATCGAGCCGTGCTCGGCAACCATCTCCAGGAGTTGCACTTTACCGGGGCCGATACGATTGTCGGGCCCAACGTCGATACGAATGCTCAGGCTTGCCATCAGGTCTCTCCCTCGCCTCATGCCACGAACCGACGCGTCGACCGGTGGAGCAGTCGCGAACGCAGCGCAATCGATGGCTTTCGGCGATATATTCTGCTTGATATAGCGCTGCTGGCACATCCGACGTCGAGGACCGCTTCCGCATGCGCAGTTTGATCCGCTCCGGCCTCATCGCCGCCTTGTTCCTCACCGTTGGAGCAGCCCAAGCGGCCGAGACCACGACGGTGTTCGGAGCAGCCAGCCTCAAGAACGCTCTCGATGATGCCGGCAAGGCATTCACAGCACAATCTGGGATCGAGATCCGGGCAAGCTACGCGGCGTCCTCTGCCCTCGCCCGGCAGATCGAGGCCGGAGCGCCGGCCGACCTGTTCGCCTCGGCCGACCTCGAATGGATGGACTACCTCGCCAAGAAGAACCTCATCCGTCCGGACACGCGGGTGAGCCTGCTCGGCAACCGCCTCGTCCTGATCGCGCCGCGCGACGCCAAGGAGAACACGGTTGCCTTCACGCCGGAGGGCTTCGCCAAAGCGCTCGGCTCCGATGGGCGGCTGGCCACCGGCGAGGTCAACTCGGTGCCGATCGGCAAGTACGCTAAGACCGCTTTCGAAAAGCTCGGTCTGTGGGGGAGCATTCAACCTCGTCTGGCTCAGAGCGACAACGTCCGAGCGGCCCTGGCTCTGGTCTCGCGCGGGGAGGCGCCGCTCGGCGTCGTCTACGAGAGCGACGCGAAGTCGGATCCCGGCGTGAAGGTCGTGGGCGTGTTTCCGGCGGACAGCCACCCGCCCGTGGTGTACCCGTTCGCCGTCACCGCGGACGCGAAGGGCGACGGCGCGAAGCGCTTCCTGGACTACCTCCGGAGCGCAGCAGCAAAGCCCTTCTTCGAGGCTCAGGGCTTCAGCGTCATCGAGGATGGCAATAATTAAGCGACCCGGAATGGGCCAGGAAGGCGGACACCGTGAAGATCAGCGCGCGCAACATCATCAAGGGCACCGTGACGGCGATCGAGAAGGGCGCCACCACGGCGCACGTCAAGATTGAGATCATGCCGGGCCAGGTCGTCACCGCCGCCGTAACCAACGAAGCGGTCGACAGCCTCAACCTCACGGTGGGCGGTCCGGCCTATGCCGTGATCAAGGCGTCCGACGTCATGGTTGCCGTCGACTGATGAAGCCTGGATCCCGCGTTCTCCTCACCGTCGCATTGACGGTCTGCTGCATCGGCCCGGCGGTCGCTGAGGATGCGCCGGCTTGTGCGGGCTTCGCATGGTCGGTCGCGCGGGATCGTGCTGCGTTCACGGCGCCCGATTTGGCCGGGCTCGCATCTGGATCGGCTCTACCCGGCGGGACGGGGGCGGCGCAGGTGTCGTTGAAGCCGGCGGCAGAGGTGACACTGCCGGTTCAATCTGAGAGGACCGCGAAGCCAGGGACGTTCGCGGGCTTCATCACGGCCACGGTGCCATCCGCCGGCACCTATCAACTGACGCTGTCGGAGGAGGCCTGGATCGACGTCAGCCAGGATGGGCGCACGACGCTCAAGCCCGAGCGCATCAGCGGCAAGGCCGGCTGCCCGGAGGTCCGCAAGAGCCTGCGTTTCGCACTCGACGCCGGCCCGGTGACGATCGAGATCGGCCGCGCGCCGAGCCAGCAGATCAAGCTCGATCTGCTCCCGGCGGAGTAGCCGCGTCGGCCGCCTGTCTCGACTGCCTCACGGTCCGCTGATCGGCCCGAGTTCGTGGCGGGCGAGGATCGCCTGCCCCTTCTCGGACACGAGGAACAGGGCGAGGCGCATCGCGTCCGGGTTGTCGGTGATCAGTGCCATGGCGTAGGTCGCCGGCACCAACAGGTTGGGCGGAAGCTGCACGAGGCTTAGGCCGGGCGCCTCCTTCATGGTACCGCTCTGGCCACTGCAGTAGTACAGCAGCGCGTCCGCGTTGTTGCCTAGGAACACGGTTGCGCTGGGGCTACGGCCCGCCATCGGCACCATCGTATTGGGCGAGCCGAGCAGCTTCAACGCCTTCTTCTCCAGCATAGCCTTGGACCCTGGATGTGCGGTCTCGGCTCGATCGAATACGGCCTGGGCGTAATCGCCGCCAGGATCGGCGCCTGGCGTCGAGGTTGCCAGCCGCAGGTCGGGTTTGAGCAGGCGATCGAGGAGGTTGTCCGGGGTCAGACCAAGATCAGCGCGGGCGAGCACGCACATCGTGTTACGAGCAAACGGCACGACATCCTTGGCCCTGCCTGCATCGACAAGGCGGCGCGGGCTGGCAAGGTCGGCTGAGAGATAGAGGTCTGCCTTCTCGCCATCCTCTATCCGCTTTCGCAGCAGTCCAGCCGGCCCGAAGGTCGGTGCCGCCACCGCCTCGGCAGGGATGCCTGAGGCAGCGATCACGTCCTTGAGCGCAGCCACGAGGCTGCCAGCAGCATAGACCTGCATCGGCTCAGCCCACGCTCCGCCTGTAGATGACAGCGTGAGGCAGCCGAGGAGAGCTAATTGCCGAAGGATGCGCGAGGGTATGGTGAGACGGGTGGCGGGCAATGATGCCTCCAGACGGCTAGAGCAGTGCTATATCTGTTCGGATATAGCCCAAAGCCTGGCAGGATCACCCGTGGCACATGCGTTTCAGGCATCGAGTCGAGGCGTCAGTCGTCGGTCTCGAAATCACCCGGTTGCGGCGGGGCGATCGGCGTGAAGAGGGTCCGGTCTGGCTTGAGGTCGAGGAGTGGTGTGCCATCGAGGCAATCGAGGCCCCTGACCGTCAGGATGTTGCCCTCGATGGCGACGGGCGTGGCGATCGATGTTCCGATTGGGTTCGGCCGCACGGGCGAGCGCAGAGCAAAGGTGCCGCGCGTGCTCCCATTGTTGGCCGGGCTCTGCCGCACAAGATCTCGTCGGGAAGCATCGAGCCAGTACAGCACCTCAATCCAAGCGAATTTTGCTAGCCCGTCTAGCGCTGCGCCCCAAGGTTCAAACAGCTCGATACGGCAGATCGGGCCATCCGACCTGCCTTGTCGTGGGCAAGCGAGACGATCGGTCCAGGGGGTGTGGATACGACCGATGTAGACCAATCCGGCGTCATCGGCTGCAGGTGCCGCGACTGCGACTTCGCCGGTTCTAATTTCGTTGAGGCGCACCATGGACGGCCTTCTCCCATGGACATCAGGCTCACGCCACTAGGTTAAAGCCAGCTGCGTAACACTGAACAGCGCGAAGGGAATTTGCGTCCGATTGCACGATCGTTGGCCATGGGCCGGCGCTCGCGGTGTCCAGCTCCCCCGCAATGCACCGACCCTCGCACGACCGCCCGACCGAGGCTCCACGGGCGGGCGGCAGGGAACTGGCCTGCGTCCGCCTGTCGTCGCGTACTCACACCGCCGCACGTCTTGCGGCGTCGCGAACGCCTCGGATGTGCAGTCAGAAGAGAGGGCTTTCATAACCATTCTGACGTCGATGTCATCCACAGGGTGCCTTCAGCCGAACCGGAACCGGCTGATGCTGTCGCCGTTGACCTACCAGATTGGATCTGTTCTAATTCGCAACAAGACGGATCGACCATCGAGTAGGGGCACCGACATGGCCAACGCGCACTGCGAGAGCTGCAAGTTTTTCGACGAGCACAAAGGTAACGGCGCTTCCGCTCAGGGTGATGCCGGCCTGTGCCGCTTCAACCCGCCGATCAGCCAGCCGGCGCCGGAGGCGAAGGGCTTGTGGCCGGTGGTTTCGTCCGAGGACTGGTGTGGTCACTTCACCGCAGAGATGACTGCGGCCGAGTAAACCGTTCTCGTCGCATCCCTCACGGGAACGCGGGGCCAGCCTTCGGGCTGGCTTTTTTATTGCTGTGTCGTCACGACTGCCGATCGATAGAGCCGATCGGATGCTCGGCACAAAGCCGACTTTCTCGTCGAGCTGATGCTGTCCAAGCTGCCACGTTCCAGCGCGGCAGTTCCAATGCACTTGCCCTATTGGAACGCTGCACTCCGCGCTCGCTTTAGGGCGAAATAGCAGGGTGCGGTTTCCACCCCAGACCGAACCTGCCGAATGGCAGACGTACGCTCGCTCTGCCGGGGAAGGCTGTCAACGGTCATGGCGGCAGGGTCGGGTCGGTAGGAGGTCGTCCGCTTTTCCCGACAAAACGGCTTCGAAGCAGACCGGCCGGTTTCAGCCAGATCTAGAAACATGGGTATGCGCGACCGTACGAGGTACGAAGAGACCCTGTAGTCGCTTCCATCGCAGGGCCCTTTGATTGCAAATTCGAATTAGATGCCAGGGCTCGCGCATCATGTGTGAACCCGGCTACGACTTGCCGATGCCCGATCGTGGAGGGCGCAGGTAGCTCGCATGCCCGACACCCACCCGCTGATCCAGCGTCCAGGCCTGCGGGGCGCGCGTCCGCTCGCCGGGCTGCCCAGTTCGCCGCTCGCCTACGCCCTGCTCGCCCTGGCCTTGACGGCGGTCGGGTGGAACTTCGTGGCCGGCGATGCCGCTCGTCGCGAACGGTTGCACCGCCGAGAGTTGATCGGCCACAGCGAGCGCCTGCTCTCGACGATGAAGGATTTGGAGACCGGCATGCGCGGCTACGCGCTCACCGGCAAGCCCGAGTACCTCGAACCCTATGCCGATGCTCTCGGCCGCATCCCCGGTGAGAGCGCCTTCCTCGACAATCTCGACGGTGGCTCTTCCGATCCAGCGATCGCGGCACTCGCTCCCGTGCGCAAGCTGATCGGCGATGAGACGGTGTTCTCCGACCGGGTCGTGATCGCGCGGCGTGACCAGGGGTTCGACAGCGCAGAAGCCCTGATCGAGACCGGCGCGGGCAAGCGCCTGATGGATGCGATCCGTGCCGCCACCGCGACGGCCAACCGATCCGCCGCGGAGGCGTCGGCGGAGAACGACCGTCGCGACAGCTTGCGCTACACCGCTCTGACGGCGTTCAGCCTGCTTTGCGCGACCCTCGCGATCGTGCTGCTGGTCCGCCTCACGATAGTACGGCGCCGCGAGAGCCAACGCAGCAGCGGGCTGTTCGAGGGCGTGCTCGCCAATGCCCCGGTCGGGCTCGGCTTCCTCGACGGCGGGTTTAACATCCGTCACATGAACCGCGCCCTGGCGACGATGAGCGAGCGCGGCTTCGGCGCGGATCTCGGCGCACCGATCTGGACGCTTCTCCCTAAGCTGGAAGATCAGCTCACCCCGCTGCTGGAGGCGGCGCGCGACCACGGCCTCGTCAGCGCTGACGTGCCGGTCAGCGTGCCGAGCGAGAGCGCGCCGGGCGGGATGCGCCACTTCCGCATGAGCTTCTACCCGCTGTGCCAGGATGAAGGGTCGGCTGTGGCCACCGGCGTCGGCCTCGTCGTGGCGGACGTAACTACGGCCGTCCTGTCCGAGGCCCAGGTCCGAGCGGGCGAAGCGCTGCTGCGGAGCGTTCTCGACACACTGCCGGTGGGCGTGCTCATCGCCGACGCGCCGTCCGGACGGATCACCGGCCACAACGCCCGCGCCGAGACGATCCTCGGGCACGGGGTGCTGCCCGCGCAACCCGGCGAGGGACCGGCCCGCTGGGTCGGCTTCCACGAGAATGGCCGGCCGGTCGAGCCGAGCGAGTGGCCGCTGATCCAGGTGGTGCGCGCCGGCGAGCCACAGTCCGAGCTGGAGGTCGACTATCAGCGCGGCGACGGTGCCCGCGCCTGGGTCGGCTTCGCCGGCGCGCCGATGCGGGATGCCGAAGGCGCGCTCATCGGCGCTGTCGTTGTGGTGTCGGACATCGACGCGCGCAAGCGCTCCGAGCACGTCCTCGCGGCGGCGAAGGACGCCGCCGAGGAGGCCAACCGCGCCAAGTCCGAGTTCCTGGCCAACATGAGCCACGAGCTGCGCACCCCGCTCTCGGCGGTGATCGGCTACTCGGAGATGCTGCAGGAGGAGATGGAGGACGCCGGCCAGGCGGACCTGCTGCCCGATATGAAGAAGATCGAGGCGAACGCGCGCCACTTGCTCGGGCTGATCAACGACGTGCTCGATCTGTCGAAGATCGAGGCCGAGCGCATGGAGGTGTACCCGGAAAGTATCGACGTCGCCGCGACCGTGCGCGACGTCGCCGCCACGGTGGAAGCCCTGGTGGAGAAGAAGGGCAACGCCCTGGTCCTCGACATCGCGGACGGGCTTGGCGGTGCGTACACGGACGCGACCAAGCTGCGCCAGTGCCTGATCAACCTGCTGAGCAACGCGGCAAAGTTCACGGAAGGCGGGGAAATTACGCTGTCGGCACGCCGGCAGACGGACGCCGAGGGTGATCGGCTGGTGTTCGCGGTGGCCGACACCGGCATCGGCATGAGCGAGGAGCAGGCGTCACGCTTGTTCAAGCGCTTCAGTCAGGCCGACGCCTCGACCACGCGGCGCTTCGGCGGCACGGGGCTCGGGTTGGCGATCACCCGGGCGTTCGCGCACATGCTCGGCGGCGACATCGCGGTCGAGAGCCGTCAGGGTGAAGGTACGACCTTCACCCTGACGCTGCTGGCGAGCGTGGCCGAGGGCGAGGAGAGACAGGCGCAGGCGAGATCCCCGCGGGCGCCGCAACCCTCGGCCGAGTCGATAGCCGGCAGCGAGGTCTTGGTCATCGACGACGATCAAGCCACCCGTGACCTGCTCGCCCGCTTCCTGGCCAAGGAAGGCTTCCACGTCGCAACGGCGGCTGATGGAATGGCAGGGCTCGAGCAGGCGCGCACGCGGCGTCCGCGCGCAATCCTGCTGGACGTAACCATGCCGCGCATGGATGGATGGGCCGTGCTGCGCACCCTGCGCGCCGACCCGGAGCTCGGCGATCTGCCGGTGATCATGGTCACGGTGCTCGACGAGCAGAACCTCGCGTTCTCGCTCGGGGCGACCGACTACCTGCAGAAGCCGGTCGACTGGGTACAATTGAAGGAAGCGATGGAGCGGTTCCGGCCGAAGGCCCATGACGGGCCGGTGCTGGTCGTGGACGACGACGGCGACCTGCGCGCGTTGATGGCATCCCAGCTCACCCGGGACGGCTGGCAGGTGGTCACGGCGGCGGACGGCCGAGCGGGCCTGGCGGCGGTCGGCGAGCACCGGCCGCGGTTGATCCTGCTCGATTTGATGATGCCGGAACTCGACGGCTTCGGCTTCCTGCGCCTGCTGCGCACCCGCCCGGAGTGGTACGACATTCCCGTGGTGGTTCTGACGGCCAAGGACGTCACGGCGGACGACTTCCGCCAGCTGGCCGGGCAGGCCGACCGCGTGGTGCAGAAGGCCGGCCTGTCCTTCTCCGACCTCTCGGCGCTCCTGACGACGCTCTACGGAGCCGATCCCGCCGAGCATCAACACGGTGGGCTGGGATCTGATCAGGCCGACGGATCCGGGATGACGACGTCGTCCGAGTGATCAGCCCGTCGACGCATGCGCCAGATCAAAGATGTGGGTCGTCGGCCGCTCGGAGCCTGCCCGCCGCGATGGCCGTCCGGAACGCCTGATAGTCCGCCTCGTTCCGGTCACCGTAGGCCATCGCCCAATCGGCGAGGGCCTCCCGCAGGTCGGCGCGGCCATCGTGGCCGCAATAGCCCGCGATCGCCGCCGCATCCCCGGTCCGCGCATGGGCCTTGGCCAGCAGGGCGCCGTAGGCGTGCGAGAAGTACAGCAGCGACCGGCCGGTCATGCGCGCGACCGGAATCTCGCCCTTCATGTTCTTCATCTGCCGCACGTAGAACGGCCGACCATCGATCTTCGTCCAGCCCAGCAGCGGATCGCCCACCGCCTGCAGCAGACGCTGGCCGTAGATCACGCGCTCGCCCTCATGGTCGGCGTAGGGCTTGGGCATGCCGCGTAGATACGGCGCGTGGGCCGGTCGCACGGCTTCCTTGACCTGCAGGAAGAGCGCGTCCTGGTCCGAGTTGCCGCACAGCAGCGCGACGTACGCCCGGGTGCCGACGCTGCCGACGCCGACGACGCGGTGTGCGACGTCGACCACGTGGTAGCGGCTGAGCATGAACCGCCGCTCGCGCGGCAGCGTCTCGGCGTAACGCTCCAGGCCGGTGGTGACAGCCTCGCGCGTCGCCTCGTCGACGCGGACGAGGATCGGCGGCTCCTCGCGGAAGCGCCAGCCGCCGTCCGTGCGCCGCTCGCCCACTCGATCGAGCAAACTCGTGTTGTTCTTCCGCCGCGCCTTCTCGACAGCCTTGCGCACCACGGCCTGCGAACGCGCGTCGATCTCGATGCCGGCGAAAGCGAGGTCCTCGGCTCGCGCCGCGCGCTGCCAGACGTCGAGCGAACCGCGCGGGGCGAGGTCGTCCATCGTGTGCTGGTAACCAGCCACCGCGCTCAGTACCGCCTGCCGCCGTTCGGCCGGCGGGACGTCGGCATCCCGCGCGGCGACCTCGATGCTCGCGCACAGGCGCTTCAGGTCCCACTCCCACGGCCCGACCGTGACCTCGTCGAAGTCGTTGAGGTCGAGCACCACCTCGCCCTGGGGTGAGCCAAACAGGCCGAAGTTCGAGATATGGGCATCTCCGTTCATCACCACGTCGATCGCCCCGCGAGGTCCCTGTGCGAGATCCCAGGCCATGACCTGAGCAGCCCCGCGTAGGAAGGCGAACGGCGAGGACGCCATGCGGGCGACCCGCAGCGGAAGCAGGTGCGACTGTCGCCCGTCGTGGGCCGCCTCGATGAGCGTGACCGGGTCGGGACGGTCGCGGGCGAGATCGAGCACGGCATGAGCCGAATGCGGTAGATCCAGGCGCAGGATCTTGCCGGCGGCGCGACGTTTCTCCCACGGCTCCACGCCCGAGCGCAGGTCGATGTGCGGGAAGTCTGCCAGGGGCTCTAGGACCGCCTCCTCGGCAGCTCCGATCACCGCCTCATGCTCATCGGCCGCCGCCGATGAGGTATCCGTGGACTGCGCTGACCGTTCCATCGACCTCGTCCAACCGCCTCAGACCACACCAACGGTTCGACCAGGGAATAAACCTTCCCGCTCAACGTGGACTTAACCGCACACCGAACCCACCGCATCCTCAGCCACTATCGCTCGGCACCTCGCCCGCAGGGTTGCAGCCAAGCAGCGTGGCTGGGCGACGAAGGCCCCGCTCTCGTTCGCAACTATGACTATCCCCTCCCCATCATCACCATGCGGCTCGAACTCACCGCGCGGTCTCAGCGTCGCGTGATCGCGATGGCGCAACGATTCTAGGGCGGCCGCCTAGATGGGATGAATGAAGATAAATTAGTCGCCAGCTGTACCCTCGGCGGTCGCATAGAATCTTCAGTGGCATCAACCTGTGATGCTTACTATTCGCGACCGAAGCCTCACACGCCGTTGCGCTAAGTTTGCCGATGCGAGGTGTGCGGTGACCGGTCCGCGGCTGTGACCTCGCTGCAACTGGTCCGCCGTATCCACCGAAGTTGGGGTCTAACCGTCTTGTCCATCCTGTGTCTCAACCGTATCCGTTAAGCAGAAAAGTAAAGCAAAACAGCAGTTTATAACAATTTCAAACAACAAGGCAGCCTCGTTGCATCTCTTTGCGGCGAGCGCGGGCGGCTGCTTGGATCGGGCTCGGGGCTATGAAGATCATTAGCACTCAACACACCATGGTACGCTCGCTCGCCCTCGCGGGCGTTTCCCTCGCGGTGCTCGGCGGCGCGATGGGACGAACCTCCGCTCAGGAGGCGAACACGCCGCGACGGGGCGTCTCGGCGAACGCAGGTAGCGTGCAGCTCGACGAGTTGAGTGTCGAGAGCCGGGGCGCCGGTGAGCGCTATGGGCCGGTCTCGTCCGGACAACCGGGACCCGGCCAGCCCGAGAACCCGAATGGGCCAATCGACGGCTTCGTCGCCAAGCGCTCCGTCACCGCTCTCAAAACCAACACGCCGCTGATCGAGACGCCGCAGTCGATCACCGTCGTAGGACGCCAGCAACTCGACGCCCAGAACGCGCAGAACCTATCCCAGGCGACGCAGTACGTGGCCGGCACCTACGCCAGCCCGTTCGGCTACGACACGCGCTTGGACTACTTCCTCCTGCGCGGCTTCGTGGCGAGCGACTACGGCCTCTACCTGAATGGCTTGCAGACGCTGAACTACGGCTTCGGCTACTTCCGCTACGACACCTTCGGGCTGGAGCGCGTCGAGGTGCTGCGCGGGCCCGCTGCGGTGCTGTTCGGCGCCGGCCCGATCGGCGGCATCATCAACCAGGTCAGCAAGCGCCCAACCGAGGATCCGTTCGGCTACGTCGAGGTCGGCGGCGGCTCGTATGGTCAGAAGTACGCCGCCTTCGACGTCGGCGGCCCGGTCGACAAGGAGGGGCACTACTTCTATCGCTTGACCGGATACGGCCGCAACGGTGGCACGCAGATCGACGGTCTGCAGGACAACAGCTACTTCATCGCACCCGCGTTCACCTACAAGCCGGACGGGGCGACGACCTTCACGGTCCTGACCGCATTCCAGCATGACACGACCGGCGTGTCGGCGAACTTCCTGCCCTACGCCGGCACGGTTCGCCCGCAGGCGCTTGGCCTGCGCATCCTGCGCTCGACCAACGTCGGGGATCGCGACTTCAACACCTTCCAGCGCGATCAGGCGTTCCTCGGCTACCAGTTCGAGCACGTCTTCAACGACACGTGGTCGTTCCGTCAGAACCTGCGCTACTCGTTCGGCGACAGCTATCAGAACTCGTACATCGGCAACGGCTACGCCTTCGGAGACGCGACGCAGACCCAGCTCGCCCGCTACCAGTTCCTCGTGAAGGACCGGGTCAACATCTTCCAGGTCGACAATCAGGCAGAGGCGCGCTTCTTCGACGGCTTCTTCCGCCATGATCTGCTCATGGGTGTCGACTACAAGGATTACCGGCTGAGCGACAATCAGGGCACGAACTTCGGCGCGAACCCGTTCTACTCCGCGCCGGACCTCAACATCCTGGCCCCTGCTTACGGTGGTCCCGCCGGCACGCCGGGTCCCTACCAGGTCAACTTCGACACCTTCAAGCAGCTCGGCCTCTACGGGCAGGATCAGATCAAGCTCACCGACCAACTGACCCTGTTGGTCGGTGTTCGCCAGGACTTCGCCGAGAACCGGATCAACGACAAGCTCACCAATGGCGCCCGGAACGACGGTCGCAATGATACCGCGACCACCTACCGTACGGCGCTGATCTACAACTTCGACTTCGGCCTCGCGCCGTACGTCAGCTACTCGACCTCATTCCAGCCCTTGATTGGCACCGACATCAACAACCGAACGTTCAGGCCCGAGACGGGTGACCAGATCGAGGGTGGCGTCAAGTTCGAGCCGCCGGGCCAGGGCTACTTCGTCACCTTGGCCGGCTTCGACATCCACCGCCAGAACGTGCTGACGGCGAACCCAACCAACCCACAGTTCCAGTCGCAGCTCGGCGAGGTGCGCTCGACCGGATTCGAGGCGCAGCTCACCGCCACCGTGTTCAGCGGCCTCAACGTGTCCGCCTCGTACACGATCTACGGGCTGACCAACGAGAAGAACGGTGATCCCACCCTCATCGGTAAGGTTCCGGTGAACACCCCGGAGAACTTCGCCAACGTGTTCTTCGACTACACCTTCCCGACAGGCGAGCTGCGCGGCTTCGGGTTCGGCGGCGGTGCGCGTTACATCGGTCGGTCCTTCGCGGATCAGGCCAATATTTTCCACGTGCCTGAGTACGTGCTGTTCGACGCGCAGGTTCACTACAACTGGGATCGTTGGCGCTTCCAGGTGAACGCGACGAACATCGCTGATCGGCGCTTCGTCTCGTCCTGTCAGACGGTCAACGCCTGTTTTTACGGTCAGGCGAGACAGGTATTGGCGAGCATCAGCTATAAGTGGTGAGGAGACACTCCTGCAGTTCGCCTGCCATGCGTTGAGCCTGCGGCGCACCACTCAATCTGTGGTGCGTCGGTCGTCAGATGGTCGCTCCGGGGGGGGCGCGCCATTTGCGGTCAATTCTCAGGCCACGCCGGCGTGGACGTGATCGCGCCATCGCCACGGGATCGAGGGCGCGGGCTTCATCGGTCCACCCGGCATCGGACAGCTTCTTCAGCATGGCCGACCAGAAGGGTCGATGGCGCCATCGACTGAAACGTCGATAGACGGAGCCGCGCGGACCGTACACTGCCGGGCAATCTGGCCACCGGCATCCTGTCAGCGACACATGGATGATGCCGGACACGGTGTGACGGTCGTCTAGGTGCTCGGCGACTGAGTTAGGCATGTAGGGGGCAATGACAGCCCACTGCGCGTCGCTGAGCCAGAACAAGCCTTCCTGATCGACCATACGACGTAGGCCATCCGCGACGCTCTAACCTTTTTAGGTAATTACCCACCCCCTTGCGCGGGTTGGGTTTCGCTGATTCCCTCGTGGGATGGTTCGTACCGATCTTGAGCGGCTGAGCCGCGAGGAGTTGATCGAACTGGTGCTGCGGCTGCAGCGTCCGGATA